>USGA01000010.1 GCA_900554085.1 uncultured Clostridia bacterium
ATTTTCTCGCTCTCGTCGTGTTTTTCGTTTCGTTCGCGGGAGACCGTGCCGCGGGAATCGGCGTCACGGCGCTTTCTCTCGGCGTCCTGGTGGCCGGAATCGCGGTCACGGGCGGAATGTTCCTCGGTTCGCGCAGGCTCTGTTCCGTTTTGCCGGGCAGGGTGGCGTATAACGTTTTCAGCGAAAACTTTCCTTCGAAAAAACAGGAGAAAGGCAAAATTCTGGTCATCGCCGCCACGCACAGCAGCGCGCCGGGCTCCTATTTCGCCAACTTCGACAGAGTGCGTAAAGTGGTGTTCGTAGCCCTGCCGTGCTCGCTTGTATCTTTTGTACTGTTCTGCATTCTCAAAATGGCGCTCGGCACGGACACCACCGCCGAGATAGTCGTTTTCGCGATATTCCCCTGCGTGTGCGCGGCGGCGGGGATAGTGCCGCTCGCGTTGCACTTTTCATTTTCCGCCCGTCACGTCAGGGAAAACAACGACGCGGGAGTCGCCGCGGCGCTTTGCGTTTACAGATACTTCCTTTCCCATCCCGAGGCGCTTCCCGAGGGTACGCGCGTTTGCTTTGCCTCTTTCGGCGCGGAATACGCCGCGCACGCGGGTTCGCGCGCTTTCGCCGCCGCTCACCCCGAAATCGCGGGAGGAAAAGCCGTGGTGTTCGGGGACATTACGGGAGACTCTTTCAAGTTCGTGCGCAAGGACGCTCTGCGGGGTAAAGTATTTTCACGCACGGCGATGACTTCGGTCGAAAAGGCCACGGAGAAGTGCGGAATCAAATGTGCCGCGGTACCCGCGGACGAAAGCATAAAAAGCAAACTCAACGCGCTGCACGGCTATTCTGCCGAGGCGCTCGCGAGCGCAGGTTGCGACGTGGTTATGCTGACGGCAAAGGATTACGGCTCCGAGGGCTCGGGCGTACCGCAGGCGTCGCCCGTGCAACTTGCAGTAAAGGCATTCGAGTTTGCAGTCAATGCAATGGCAAAAACGGCGGAGGGTGAAGATGAACACCGAGGATAGAAACCGAATCGGCTCCCGCGAGCCCGACAAGAGGGAAAAGGGCGGGTTGACCGACGAAATGCTTATAGCGGAAGAATACCGCAGGGAAACGAATTGTGCCGAAGCCGACGGGGCGGAAGCGTCGGAAGACCTCGCAGACGTTCCGCAAAACGACAAAATCGGCACTTCAGATGACGAAAACGGCGACAAAAGTCCGCTTTCCGGTTGGAGCAGGTTTGTCGTTCTGCTCAAGAAATTCTGCAAACGCTATTTTATCGACGCATTCACGGGTATGGCGCAAGGGCTTTTCTGCACGCTCATAGCGGGTACCATTCTCGGACAGATAGGCAGTTGGATTCAGGCGGCGGGGACCGACGCGGGGCTTGCGGTCGGCGGTGCCGTGGTCGCCGTGGCAAACATTGCGAAAATGCTTATGGGGGCGGGTATCGGTATAGGTATCGCGCACGCGCTCAAAGCGCCCAAACTGGTTATGTTCACGGCGGCGGTCGCAGGACTTGTCGGCGCGTTTGCTGATTCCGTGGTCGGCGGCGTGACGGGCGGGTTCGTTTCCTCGGACGTCGCCACCGTGCTTGCGGGCATCAAACCCGCGGCTCCCGGCAATCCCATAGGAGCCTATGTCGTATCCGTGCTGGCAATCGAACTTGGCAGACTCGTGGCGGGCAAAACGAAAGTGGACATAGTCGTGGTGCCCCTGGTTATGTTCGTGGTCTGCCTTCTCGCCGTGTGGGCGGCGTGGCCTTTCATACAACTGGTCAATCTTATAGGCGAGGGCATAGCGCTCGCTACTATGGCAACCCCCGCGGTTATGGGTATCGTCATAGCCGTGGTAATGGGAATCCTGCTGACATTGCCGACGTCTTCCGCGGCAATATGGCTTGCCGTGGCAACTCCCGTCATCACCGCTTATGCGGCGGGCGAAATCGCGTTCGAAACCTACGACGCTATGTTGCTTGCCGGCGGAGCGGCAATGGTGGGTTGCTCGGCGCATATGGTGGGCTTTGCGGTGCAGTCTTTCCGCGAAAACAAGTGGGGCGGGCTCATTGCGCAGGGAATAGGCACAAGTATGTTGCAGATTCCCAACCTTATGCGTCACCCCCGCATACTCATTCCGCCCGTGGTGGCGAGCGCGGTGGCGGGACCTATGTCCACCTGCGTGTTTGCATTGCGCTGCAATGCGGTCGGCGGCGGTATGGGCACTTCGGGCCTGGTGGGGATTTTCGGGGCGATAGACGCGTCCACGGGCGTCATTCCCGACTGGCAACTTGCGCTCGGGATAATAGTCTGTTGTTTCGTGTTGCCCGCCGCGATATGTCTCGGTTTGTCCGAACTTATGCGTAAGACCGGATTCATCAAATACGGCGACCAGTCCCTCGAACTGTAAGCGGCGGGGATTGCGGGTTTGAACGCATTCAAACGCACAACGTAAATCGCGTGCCGTCGGCACGCGATTTTGTTTTGAATTTCATAGCGGGGAGCGTGGGCGTTCGGGCGATTTTCTCAGGCGCCCTCCAACAGCATTTTGTCCGCGACGAGTGCGATGAATTCTCCGTTGGTGGGTTTCTCGTTTGCCGAGTAGATACGCATACCGAATATCTGGTTGATGTTTTCGATTTTGCCCCTGTTCCAAGCCACTTCTATGGCGTGACGGATTGCCCGCTCGACCTTCGACGGAGTGGTGTTGAAAACCTCGGCAATGGAAGGATAAAGGCGTTTGGTAATGGAATTTATGATTTCGGGGTCGGCAACCGTGATTTTTATCGCCTCGCGCAAAAACTGGTAGCCTTTGATGTGTGCGGGTATGCCTACCGAAATGAAGAGGTTTGCGATTTTTTCGTCCAACGAGCGGTTTCGCCTGTTGGTGCGGTTTGCGGGCGCGGGCACTGCGGCGGGTACGGGTGCCGCCGCAACCGCGGGTGCGGGCGCGGCTTCCTCGGCGGAGAAGTCGTCCATTGTCTTGAGAAGAGCGTCGAAACTGAAAGGTTTCGCAAAGAAGTAGGAGGCGCCGTAACGGAAGGCTTTCTGTACGAAAGCGTCGGTGCCGAGTTGCGACATCATAATGACGGTGGTTTTTTGAGTTTTGACGGAGGAGAGCACGCCGAAACCGTCGATTTCGGGCATAACTATGTCGAGCAGAAGGAAGTCGGGAGTGACGTCCTCGAGCAGAGCCAGCGCTTCGGCGCCGTTGCCTGCGACGCCGACCACTTCGTAGTCGGGCTGAGCCCCGATAAATTCTTTCAAACTGCGTGTGAGTGCCGTATTGTCGTCGGCTATTAAAACGGTCTTTTTCATTTTATCCTCCGAAGATTTCGTATTTCGATTTTAGCACGCGCGAAAATATGACTACGTGCCGTAAGGTGACGCAATCGGGGCGATTTTGTCGAAAATTATGCTTTTGTGTCTATACCTTGTCCGCGGACACCCTTTCGCCGCGGGAAATGTCGGTTTGATGTCGCAAACGGGCGCTTTTTCCCGTCGCGCCGCACTGCAGACCGAAACGCGCGGACGCGCCGTCGGCAGTGCAGTCAATATACATAAAACAAGGCGGAATGCATAACAAAATTTTCAAATTTTTTTATAAAAGGCACATTTTGTTTGTCCGTTTTGCGAGGGCACAAGATGTCGTATGCGGGTGAAAAAATGGTGAAAAATTTGCAATAATTTTCCGAAAGGCGGTTTTTTTCGGGTGCAAGCGGCAAAATACGGCGGTGAAAAGTTGCAGGACGCAGGGGGATAAGAAAGGCATTTCGCGACTTTTTCCGAAGGGTACTCCCGCGCCTGTCCGCAGGGGGCGGGAAAGTTTTGGAAGCAAAAAGCGCGCGTTTTGCAAAAAAGGGTTTACAACTCCCGCGCGCGTAAATATAATATATGAAAAATCCGCTTGTGGCGAGGTGTGCTGCTGATGGGTAAATACAAAAAATGTCCGCGCTGCGAACTGAACTGGATAACTTCCGACGCCGATTTGTGCGAGGTATGCAAGGCCGAACTCGGCAAGGCAAGTTCCATTAGTCTCATCGAAGAGGAAGAAGAGGACAATCTTTACGAGGGCGAGAGAGTCTGCCCCGTGTGCAAAGTCAATTATCTTTCCGAAGGTGAAGACGTCTGCGCGGCTTGCAAGGCGTCCCAGTACGGCAAGAAAGGCGACAAGGCCGAAGAAGACGACGATTGGGAACAGTATGTCGACGACGCCGCCGATTCCGTAGTGGACGATGACGACAACAACGAGATTTCTCTGTCGCTGTTGCAGGAGGAAGAGGAAATCGACGAGGACGAAGAGGACGAGAATATGTCCGACGAACCCGACGATTTCGACGATTCCATTCCCGATTTCGACGAGGGAGATTACGAAGAAGACGAAGAAGAGGGCGACGAGGACGACGATATCTGAGCGTCTTTTGCCTTAGGAGCAGTTATGGAAAAGGACAATAAATTCGTGCAGGAAATCGCCGATATGACGGAGGATTTTCCGCGTTGGTACACCGACGTAATCCTGAAAACCGAACTCGTGGACTACGGCCCCGTCAAAGGAACTATGGTTATCCGTCCTTACGGCTACGAAATCTGGGAGCACATTCAGGAGGCGCTCAACAAGAGGTTCAAGGAGACCGGACACAAGAACGCCTATTTCCCGATGTTCATTCCTCTCAGTTACCTTATGAAAGAAGCCGAGCACGTCGAAGGCTTTGCTCCCGAGGTCGCGCTCGTCACGCACGTGGGCAACACCGAATTGGAAGAAAAACTCGTCGTGCGCCCCACTTCCGAAACCATTATCTGCGATATGTACTCCAAGTGGGTGCAGAGTTACCGCGACCTGCCCCTGCTCATAAATCAGTGGGCGAACGTCGTCCGCTGGGAAAAGACCACGCGTCCTTTCCTTCGCACGAGCGAATTTCTCTGGCAGGAAGGTCACACCCTCCACACCACCGAGGAGGAGGCCCGCGGCGAAGCCCTGAAAATGCTCGAAGTCTACCGCGAATTTATGCGCAACGTGCTTGCAATCGAAGTGCTCACGGGCATTAAAACGGAAAAGGAAAAATTTGCGGGAGCGGTGGAGACCTATTCTATGGAAGCGATGATGCTCGACGGCAAGTCTCTGCAGTCCGGCACCACGCACTTCCTCGGCAAAAATTTCGCCTCCGCTTTCGAAATCAAATATCTCGACCGCGACGGCCAGATAAAGAATCCTTACCAGACCAGTTGGGGCGTCAGCACCCGTCTTATCGGCGCCCTTATTATGGCGCACGGCGACCAGCGCGGTCTCAAATTGCCGCCCCGCGTCGCGCCCGTGCAAGTGGTTGTTATTCCCGTTGCCGCTCATAAGGCGGGCGTCACGGAGAAGGCGAACGAAGTCGCCGATATTCTCCGCAAGGCGGGTCTTCGCGTGGAACTCGACGACAGAGACCAGTCTGTCGGCTGGAAGTTCAACGAATGGGAGATGAAGGGTGCCCCCCTGCGTCTCGAAATCGGACCTCGCGACATCGAGAACGGCGTCGCCGCGTACTCCCGCCGCGACACCCACGAGAAGGGCACAATCAAACTCGCCGACCTTGCGGCGGAAGTTCCCGCGCTCCTCGACGATATTCACGAAACTATGTATCGTCAGTCGCACGATTTCCTGCATTCTCACGTCACGGTGTGCCACGATATGAAGGAATTCAACGCCGCCCTCGACAACAAGAATTTCGTCAAGGCTATGTGGTGCGGTTGCCGCGAATGCGAAGACGCAATCAAAGCGGAGACCGCGGCAAGCGCGCGCGTTATGCCTTTCGACCAGACCCCCGTCGGCGACAAGTGCGTATATTGCGGCAAGCCCGCCACCAAAACCGTCTATTTCGCCAAGAGTTACTGAGCGACGGCACAAACAATTACAACAAAAAAACGGCGTTTCAAACGCCGTTTTTTCCATATTAAATAGCGGAATCGTCAATCTTTTTCTTTCTCGGCTTTTATTTCTTCGTCCGTCCAGCCGTCGCGGTTCTGCTCCTGTGACGCTTCCTTTTCGGTGTTGAACGTGAAATTGTCGCCGTCGGTCACGGTGAGCACTATGTTGCCGTTGTTGTCCGTGCGGTATATTGTCATATCCTGCGCAATCAGTCTGTCGAGAGCCACTTGGCGGGGGTGATGATGAGAGTTGCCTTCTCCGCAGGAGATTACCGCATATTCGCAATCGACGGCGTTGAGGAACACGTCGAGAGAGGATGACTCGCTGCCGTGGTGGGCAACTTTCAGGACGTCGCAGTCAATCTTGCCTATCCGTTCGGCAATTATCGGTTCGTTGATTTCATTGCTGTCACCCGTCAGCACAAGACGGAAATCGTTGTACTCCAGGATACCTATCGGGGAGATGGCGTTTTTCTCCTCCGCGCTGCTGAGGTCGGAACTGTCATAATATTCCTGAGTAGGGCAGTAGAAGGTTAAACGATACGTTGCGTCTGTGTCGGGATTGGTCGGCTCTTGCAATCCGTTGTCTGTTATTACAACGGAATTTGTGTTTTCGTCCGAATCTACGTTAATGTATATATTACAGTCGGGTTCGGACAAGGCGGCGATGAAGAATTCGGCATAGGCATTGGTGTCTATTCCGTCCTCGTCGTCGAACATGGCAAGTTTTGACTTGTCCAACTTTTCGATTTGCGCCTGCAACTCTGCCGAAGCGACTCTGCCGCTCGGCATTGCTAAAATATCGGGCATGAAGATATTGTCAACATCGTACTCGTAGATAATTTCGTTTATGTATCCCACATGGTCGTCGTCGCTGTGGGTGAGCATCAGATAATCAAGTTGCTTGTCTGGAACGTACGTGGAAATATAGGCAAGAGTTTCGTCCAAGTCCCCACCTTTTGTTGTCCCGCAGTCGATGAGCATATCCTTTCCGTCGGGAAAGAGGATAAGAATACAGTCGCCCTGACCGACGTCTATAAAATGGACCTGAAGTTCGCCGTCGCCGCGAGCGAGGGGCGGGGTGCCGTTGCCCGAAGGAGTGCCGTCGTCAAAGAAAAACGGAAAAGTCGCCCTGAACTTGTCGGGTGCCGCGAAGTAGAATGCGGCAAGCGCTATCGCCGCGACAATCACGATGACCATAACGACCAGCGCGACTTTCTTCGGCAGTTTGTTGCGTACGGATTTTGTAGAAGCCATACGGGGATTATATTACAAGGCGTCGTCTTTGGCAACACGGACGAGGGCGGCAAGCGGGGACGAAAAAGAAAAAACCGCCGTAAGCACGGCGGTTTTTGCCCGATAAAAATTTTTTACTTTGTTCCGAAAAGGCGGTCGCCCGCGTCGCCGAGTCCCGGCAGAATATATCCGTGTTCGTTGAGTTGACGGTCGAGCGTGGAGACGAAAATCTTTACGTCGGGGTGCGCCGTCGCCACTGTTTCTATGCCCTCGGGCACACCGATTATGCTCATAAGCATAATGTGTTTGCAGCCGCGTTCCTTGAGGAAGTCCACTGCTGCGGCGGCGGAGCCGCCCGTCGCGAGCATCGGGTCGAGAAGTATGGCTATGCTGTTCTCGATGCCGTCGGGGAGTTTGCAGTAGTATTCGTGAGGTTCGAGGGTTTCCTCGTCGCGGTACAGCCCGATGTGTCCGACCTTTGCGGTGGGGAAGAGGGTGTGCACGCCGTTGACCATACCCAGCCCCGCGCGGAGAATGGGCACTACGGTGACGGCGTTGTCGGCTACCATAGTCTGTTCGGTGAGTTCTAGGGGAGTCTGCACCATAACTTTCTTGGTGGGCACTTCCTTGAAACTTTCGTAGACCATAAGGGTGGTGATTTCCTCGACGAGTTCGCGGAACTCTTTCATACCCGTTTTTTCGTCGCGCAGTATGGCGATTTTATGCCTGATGAGAGGGTGGTCGAGGATAGTTACGTTGGGAAAGTTTTTCATATTCCTCCTCGTGTTGCGCGGCAGTCGCCGCGCAACATACGTTATTGGATTCGTTATTTGTCTTCGCCGTCTTCGACCGTCGCTTCTTCTGCGACAGGTTCGGCGATGGCCTCTG
Organism: uncultured Clostridia bacterium; assembly: GCA_900554085.1. Classification (GTDB taxonomy): domain Bacteria; phylum Bacillota; class Clostridia; order Christensenellales; family CAG-917; genus Limadaptatus. Next base: position 8,022 of record USGA01000010.1, read on the forward strand.
CGGCGTTATCCTTGGCGGCTTCGGGAGCGGTTTCGACGCATTCGGCTTGTTCCTCTGCGCCGAGTGCAACGGTTGCGCTCACGGCAGCGGCAGGCAGGCTGTCACCGCTCGTTGCCTCTTCCTCGTCGTCCTTGCCGAGTTTGCTCTTTTCGATTTTGTTGAGCACGGCGTAGGTGACGATACCGAGAATGAGAGCGGTGGCGATGGAGGTGACGGTAATCGCTTTGGTCACGAAACCGTTTTCGCCGATTGCGTAGGGAATCTGAATGGACAGACCGCCGATACCGGCGATGAGGATTGCGCTGACGACGAACAGGTTTTTGTTTTCACCGAGGTCGATGTCTTTGAACATCTTGAGACCGCTGACGGCGATGAAACCGTAGAGGGTGAGGCAAATGCCGCCCATAACCGCAGAAGGTATGGTCTGCAGAAGAGCCATAACCGGCGAGAGGAATGACGGATTCGCCGTAGGTGGTGTTGGGGCAGATACCTAAGATGGTGCCCGCGATGGAGCCGACGCCGTCGCCGAGCAGGGTGCGCTTGAGTCCGGGCTCGCCTTCGACGAGGTCGCGGCCGATGATGGTGCCGAGGTTCTTGTGGTCGGCGATATGTTCGGCAAACACGACGAGCGCAACGGGGATAAACGCGAGGGCGACTTCCGCCACGCCCTGACCGTTGAGCAGGACGGCGTCTTCTATAGTGGTCTGCCCGTTGACGATTTCCTTGATTGCTTCGATGAGGGCGAAGTCGGGGTAGTTGAGGAACGCGGTCACGCCCGTGAATTCGCCGTCCACGACGAAGTTGTTGATGATGGGCGAGAAGTCTATTATCTTGAGGTAATCCACTTCAAAACCGTAACCGAACGCGGAGAAGATTGCCGCGGTCACATAGCCTGCGCCGATACCGAGAATGAACGGTATGAGTTTGAGGGATTTTTTCTTTTTCTGGGTGGAGCACACCACGACGGTGAAGAACGCCACGAGACCGCACAGCAGGGCGACGAGGTTGTATCCGCCGTTGACGGGGTCGGCGTTGGCTTTGGCGATATCGCCCATAGCGCTGCCGGCGAGGGACAGACCGATGATTGCGACGGTGGGTCCGATGATGACGGGGGGCATAAGTTTGCTCACCCACTTGGTGCCCGCGAAGTGAATGACTATGGCGATTACGACATAGACGAGACCCGCGAAAATGGAGCCGACGATGATTCCGAGATAGCCGAAGGCCATTGCGCCCGCGAGAGAGTTGATGAAAGCAAAGGAACTGCCGAGGAAAACGGGACTCTTGAAGCGCGTGAAGAGCAGGTAGACGAGAGTGCCTATACCTGCGCCGAGGATTGCGGCGGGAATCTGATGATGGTCGGCACCGCTATGGTCGCGGCAAGGATTGCAAGCAATTGCTGAATGGCAAGAACGAACAGTTTGCCGACAGGCGGTTTGTCATTGATGTCGTAGACGAGTTTCATTTTTATATACTCCCTTAAAGAATTGCACCCTCATCCGCACAAAAAAAACGCCCCCGAAAAGGGGTGCGTTATCTGCGGTCCGACGGAAAAGCAAAGACGGCACGAAAGAGTCTCAGAATTCCCTTTGCGGCGATACCACGCGACATAAGTCCCTCCCAAGCCGAACTTTTCCGACATTTTTCTCATTATATCACCGAGGTTTCCCGTTGACAAGGATTTTTAGGAGCGACAAAAAACAAAAAAATGCGCGCCCGTTCGCGCTCCGCGCGCGTTCCCGTACGGGTGTGAGACTGCGAATTCGGCGGGCGCTGCGCGTCGCCCCCTCGTCGCGGTTGACAAGTCGCGCGGCGACGTCCATACTTTAACCGTGAGCGAAAAGAGCGGATTGTTCAGAATAGCGCGGGCGGGATTGCACCGCTTCGAGGAACCCTGCATATCGGGCGAGGGCGGCAGCGGCACGCTGTTTTTCAGCGGCTGCGATATGCGTTGCGTGTTCTGTCAGAATTATGCGCTGTCACGCCACGGCTCGGGGCTGAACGTAAACGGGGACGACCTTGTCGCGCTTATGCTTTATCTGGAGCGCGAGGGCGCCGAAAATATAAATCTCGTCACGCCCACTCCGTGGGCAAAAAGACTGATACCCGTACTTGAAGAATTCAAAAAGCACAGTAAACTGCCGATTGTGTGGAACAGTAACGGTTGCGACGCGGTGGAGACTTTGCGTGCGCTCGAGGGGTTGGTGGACGTCTGGTTGCCCGATTTCAAGTACTCGGACGACGCTCTCGGGCACAGTTACGGCGCGGTTGAGAATTGTTTTTTGCGCAGTGTTGCGGCGCTAAGTGAGATGAGGAGACAGCGCCCGAAAGACGTGTTCGACGAGCGGGGGATAATGCGCGAGGGCGTCATTGTGCGGCACCTCGTTCTGCCCGCCGCGGAAGAAAACACTCGTGGAGTTCTGCGCGCGATTGCCGATGTGGACGACAGCCTTTTCGTCAGTCTTATGGGGCAGTATTTTCCGACGCCCGCCGTGGCGGAACACCCCGTCCTTTCCAGGCGTATAACCGAGGAGGAGTACGAGCGGGCAACGGACGCGTTTTTCGAGGCTGGCTTGACGAACGGCTTTTCGCAGGAACTGTCCTCGGCGGTCGAGGATTACGTGCCCGATTTCGACATCGACTCGCTTGACGCGCTTGTGCGCTCGTTGCGCCGCTGACGACAAGGCTGTCGGCGTCCGAAAAGGCGCGAATAAATCTGTTTACAGATTTTACGATGTGTAGTATAGTTTTTTAGGGCGCACGCGCGCCGCTCAATTTCGTATTCCGATTTCTCTTGCGGGCGTTCTGTCCGCGAGGTGACGACCTAGGAGGGTTTTATGGCAACGGTCGGTGTTATTTCGAGAGGTATCAAGGCTCCGATAATCAGAAAAGGCGACAATCTCGCAAAGATTGCGGCGGACAGCCTGCTCGCGGCTGCGGCAGACCCCGCAACCGGTTTCGACATTCAGGACAGAGACGTGCTCGCGGTCACCGAAGCGGTGGTTGCCCGCGCGCAGGGCAATTACGCCACAGTCGAACAGATTGCCAAGGACGTGCGCGCCAAAACGGGCGGCGGCACCGTCGGCCTTATTTTCCCCATTCTTTCCCGCAACCGTTTTTCTATGTTGCTCAAGGGTATTGCCGCGGGCGTGGATAAACTGGTGATTATGCTCAGTTACCCTTCCGACGAGGTGGGCAATCATCTTATGAACGTTGACGCGCTCGACGAGAAGGGCGTCAATCCTTATTCCGACGTGTTCACCGAAAAACAGGTGTACGACACTTTCGGCGAGGTCAAACACCCCTTCACCGGAATGGATTACATTCAACTTTACAAGGAATTCGCAGGCGGCAAGGCGGAAATCATTCTTGCCAACCGTCCCCAGGAAATCCTCAAATACACAAAGGTCGTCATCAACGCGGATATACACACTCGCTTCCGCACAAAACGTCTGCTGCTTGCCGCGGGCGCCGAAAAGGTTATCTCTATGCACGAGATTCTCAACGCCCCCGTCGACGGCAGCGGTTACAACCCCG
>USGA01000011.1 GCA_900554085.1 uncultured Clostridia bacterium
GCTGAAAAAGGCTTCGCCGGACTTGCTGAGAGAACTGTTTTACGGCGTGATGATGTTCGCGGGAATCAAAATGATTTTCGGGCAATAAAGTCATAACCGCGACTTGATATTGACAAATAAATCGTTAAAGTCGGTTTATGTGCGGAAACGTCGCGCGTTCCGGTCGGGCGCGGGCGGCGAAAAAACGCACGGCGGCGACGCGCGGCGGCTTCGGGCATAACTCGTCGGAAAGCCCCGGCGCGATTGCGGGAGGAAACATATGAGAGTGCTTTATCTGGTGCTTGCGGGAGTCGTGGGCGGGGTGCTTGCGGGTATGGGAATGGGCGGCGGAACGCTGACCATACCTCTGCTTGTGCTTGCCCTGGGAGTGGAACAGCGTTCGGCGCAATTCGTGAACCTTGCCGCGTTCGTACCCACGGGCGCCGCCGCCCTTGCTGTACACGTCAAAAACGGTCTGGTGGACGGAAGCAAATTGCTTTTCGTGCTGCCGCCGGCGCTTGCGGCAACCGCGGCGTCGTCCTGGATTGCGGCGGGAACGGCGGGAGACGTGCTCGGAAAGGTGTTCGGCGGTTTTCTTGTTTTGCTGGCGCTGTTCGGCTTTTTTTCGGGCGCGCTCGCCAAAAGATTCGGCGGCAACGCGGGGTGAGCGGGGGGTACTCTGTATTTTCGGTATTTACAGAAGACGTTTTTTGACTTATAATCGTTAGTGTATCGGTCGTGCGCGGGCGCTCCCGCGAGGGCGACCGGCGTTTTGGTTATGCCGCACAAATTTATGCTGAGAACATTCAGACACGGGACGCACCCGCCTGCCAACAAAGGCACGGCGGATTTTCCGCTTGTGCCCGCAGAAGAGACGACCGAATATTTCGTCGCGCTTTCGCAGCATATCGGCGCTCCCGCCAGGGAAATCGTCGCCGAGGGCGACAGAGTTCTGGAGGGACAACGCATAGCCGAACCGGCCGCATATGTGTCTGCTGCCGTACATTCTCCCGTTTCGGGCACGGTAAAGGGCTTCGTCACTTTGCCTACCGCCGCGGGCGGGAAGTGCCGTCACATCGTCATAGAGAACGACTTTCTGCACGAGAAGAGTTTTCTCGAGCCTCTGCCCGAGGACGCCGACGCGGAAGCAATCAAGAACCGCATTGCCGAGGCGGGCATAGTCGGAATGGGCGGCGCGGGATTTCCGACTCACATAAAACTTTCTCCGCGCGGCGGAGCGGACACCCTCATAGTCAACGGAGCGGAGTGCGAGCCCTACATAACCTGTGACTTCCGTCTTATGACGGAGAAAGCCGAGGAGGTGGCGGACGGCGTGCGGCTGCTCCGCAAAGCGCTCGGCGCAAAGCGCGCCGTGATAGCCGTCGAAGACAACAAGCGGCAGGCGGTCGCCGCGCTCAGACCTTTCGAGGGCGACGGGCTCGAGGTTGTTCGTCTGCGCGTCAAATATCCTCAGGGCGCGGAGAAGCAACTCATCTGCGCGGTCACGGGCAGGAGAGTGCCTCCGGGAGCGTTGCCCGCAGACGTCGGGTGCGTGGTGGACAACGTACACACCGCATACGCCGTTTCTCGTGCCGTGCGCCTGGGCGAGCCGCTTTATATGCGCGCTCTCACCGTTGCGGGCGGCGGAGTGGAAAAACAGGGCAATTACTGGGTGCGCACGGGTACGCCGTTTTCTTTCGTCTACGAAAAGGCGAGGGGAGACCTTGCCGAGACCGTCACCGACAAGGTGATATGCGGAGGCCCTATGATGGGGTTTGCGCAGGCGGGTCTCGAGGCCTGTTGCACCAAGACGACTTCGGCGCTGCTTTTCCTCAATTCGGAGCAGATAAGCCTTAACGCACCCACGGAATGTATAAACTGCGGCAGGTGTTTCAGGGGCTGTCCGATGTTCCTTTCTCCCCGTGAAATCGAGCGCGCCGTGCTCGCGCAGGATTTCGTGCGGGCGGAAAAACTGAACGTCAACGCCTGTATCGAGTGCGGGACCTGCTCCTACGTCTGTCCCGCCAAACGGCCTCTGGTGCAGGCCGTGCGCCTCGCCAAGAAAACGCTCAGGAACGGGGGTGGCAAATGAGCAAATATATAGTCTCCGCCTCCCCGCACATAACTTCGCCCGTCACCACGCGGCGCATTATGCTCGACGTGATAATCGCGCTCGTGCCCGCGCTTCTCGCCGCGACGCTGCTCTACGGTTTCTATACGCTTTTCATAGCCGTGCTGAGCGTGGGAACCGCCGTGTTCTGCGAGTGGCTGTTCAACGTCGTCACCAAACGCGGGCAGACGGTCGGTGACCTTTCGGCAATCGTGACGGGACTTATTCTCGCTCTCAATTTGCCTCCCGTGGTGCCGTTCTATGTGCCTATGGTGGGTGCGGCGTTCGCGATAATAATAGTGAAAATGCTGTTCGGCGGAATAGGCAAGAACTTTGCCAATCCCGCCATAACCGCGCGCATTTTCCTTATGCTGGCGTGGGCGGGCGTGATGACGAGATTCGTGGCGCCGGTCGACTTGTCGGACGGAGCCAATCTCTTCGTCTATTTCAAGGAAGCGCTCAACATAGACCTTCCCGCGGCGATAACCACGGCAACGCCTTTCGACGCCGTGAAACAGGCTCTGGAAAGCGGTGCCAACCCCGCCGAAGGACTGAACGCCCTGGATATGTTCCTGGGCAGGATAGGCGGAAGCGCGGGAGAAGTGTCCACTCTCGCCGTGCTTATCGGCGGTGTCTATCTCGCCGTGCGTCGCGTCATCGACGTGCGCATACCCGTTATTTACATCGCCGCCGTAGCCGTGTTCACCGCCGTATTCTACGCGAACACGGGGTATGTCGGCGAGTATGTGTGGACCTATCTCCTCGGCGGCGGTCTGATGTTCGGCGCGGTGTTTATGGCGACGGACTATTCGACGTCTCCCAAGGGCGGCGTCGCCGTGCTCATCTACGGGGTGGGGCTGGGTCTGCTCACCGTCATAATAAGGAAATTCGGTTCGATGAACGAAGGCGTGTCTTACGCAATTCTGCTTATGAACATAGTCACGCCACTTCTCGACAGAATACGCCCCCGTCCTTTCGGGACTCCGAGGGTAAGACTCTCGGACAAATGGCTGGCGTGGAAACGCAACCGCGCCCGCAAGAAAGAATCCGCGTCGGAAGGGGGTGAGAGCGTTGCCTGAAGAAACGCGCGACGGCGTCGTCGCGACAAAACGGAAACCCGTCTTCCACAAAGACATTTTCGTGTGCGTGGCGGTTCTTGCCGCAATCGCTCTCGTTGCGGGAGTGTTGCTCGGCGGATTAAATTACCTTACCTACGTCGACCCGAACGCCGCCATAGCGGGCGAAGTCGCGGGAATTTACGGCGTGGGCGAGGACAAAGTGGTCGCGGATTCCTCTCTCGCGGTCAATCCCGACGGTGCGTCGAGCAAGGTGCTCAACGCATTCCGCATTACGGCAGACGACGGCTCCACGCGCGGGGTGGCGTATTACGTTTCCGGCTCGGGAGCGTACAGCGGCACCGTCGAACTGGTCGTGTGCGTGGAAGAGGGCAAGGTCACCGCGGTGAGCGTCTACGAGCACTCCGAGACGGCGCCGATAGGCGGCAAGGTGCTTAAAGAAGAAAATCTTGCCAGGTTCGTCGGGACCGACCTTTCCGAAATAACCGATTACGGCTCTTCGGGCGCCAACGACGCCAAGGAGTCGGATATATACGTCAGCGGAGCGACGCGCACGACTCGCGCCGTCCTGAACGCCGTGCGTGCAGTGGCGTACGCGTGGAATACCCGTAGTGCGGAGGGAGCGTTATGAGCAAGGCATTGTCTCTGGACTCCAAGGGTAAAGGGAAAATCGTGGCGAACGGCATTTTCGCCTCCAATCCCGTCTTCCGTCTCGTGCTCGGAATGTGTCCCACGCTCGCCATATCCACAAGCGCGTTCAACGGATTGGGTATGGGGATAGCCGCCACGGTGGTGCTGGTGTGTTCCAACCTTCTGGTGTCATTGCTGCGCAAGGTCATTCCCGACAGGGTGCGCATACCCGCATACGTGCTCATCATCGCCACTTTCGTCACTATGGTGGAGATGTTGCTCAGGAAATACGTTCCCGCGCTTTACGACGCGCTCGGCATTTACCTGCCGCTCATCGTCGTCAACTGCATCATCCTCGCGCGAGCCGAGGCGTTCGCGTCGCAGAACGGCGTCGGAGATTCCGTGCTTGACGGTCTGGGAATGGGATTGGGCTTCACTCTTGCTCTGGTGTTGCTGGGCTTCATAAGGGAATTTCTGGGTTCGGGTACGGTGTTCGTGGGAGAACTCGGCGACGCGTCGTTCGGGCTGGTGCTCGGCGATATGCCCGATTACGCGCTGAACGTTTTCGTGTTGCCGGCGGGAGGATTCCTCACCCTCGGTCTGGTTATGGCGGCGATAAACGCCGTTTCCGCCAAAATCGAAAAGGACAGGAAGGCGAAATCGGCAAGTGCAGTTGCCGTGCAAGGCGCGGCGACCGACGCGACGGGCGGAGAAGAATTGCCCGAAGCGGCGGCGGAAATTTCTGCGGCGGGCGACAATGACGCTTCCGCGGACGGAAAGGCGGTCGGCGCCGAAGGAGGAGACGAATGACCTATTTTCTTCTCGTAGTGGGCGCGGTTTTCGTCAACAACTTCGTGCTGTGCCAGTTCCTCGGGTGCTGTCCTTTCCTCGGCGTGTCCAAAAAGACGGATACCGCTCTCGGTATGGGGCTTGCGGTCATATTCGTTATGGGTATAGCCTCGATATTCACGTGGCTTATCCAGAAGTTGCTGGTGGCGGCGGGTATAGAATACCTGCAGACGATAGCGTTCATACTCGTTATAGCCGCTCTCGTGCAACTCGTGGAAATGGTGCTGAAGAAACTTATGCCGTCGCTGTACAGCGCGCTCGGCGTGTACCTGCCTCTCATCACCACAAACTGCGCCGTGCTCGGCGTCGCCATACTCAACATAGAGTCCTACGGCGTCGTGGGGGCGGAAAGTCTGCTTATGTCTTTCCTCAACGGCGTTTTCAGCGGCGCGGGATTCACGCTTGCGATACTGCTGCTTGCCGGCATAAGGGAGAGAATGGACCTCAAAGCCGTTCCCGCTCCTTTCAGAGGGTTTCCCATAACTCTCATCACGGCGTCCATAATGAGTATGGCTTTCGCCGCGTTTTCGGGAATGATTTCGTGAGGAGGGCGGTATGACGGGTATTATATCCGCGGTTGACGCGATGACGATACTTTATTCGGCGCTGGTCCTTCTCGCGCTTGCGCTGGTTTTCGGCGTTCTGCTCGCGGTGCTGGGCAAAAAACTCGCCGTCAAAGAGGACGAGCGCGTGGCCAAAGTGCGCGAACACCTTTCGGGAGCGAATTGCGGCGCCTGCGGATACGCGGGATGCGACGCTTTTGCCAAAGCCGTCGCAGAGGGCAAAGCCGACGTCGGCGGCTGTGCCGCCACTTCGGCGGAAGAAAAACGCAGGATAGGCGAAATACTCGGGATAGAGGTCAAGGCGGAAGAGACCGTCGTCGTGGTTGCCTGCAACGGCGGCAACGCGGCCGCGGACCGCTACGAATATATGGGCTACGGCGATTGCCGCAGTATGGAAATGCTGGCGGGCGGGAGAAAAGCCTGCGCGTGGGGGTGCCTCGGTATGGGGTCCTGCGAGCAGGAATGCCCGACGGTGGCAATCAGGGTAGGCGAGGGCGGCTACGCCGAAATCGACCGCGAGAAGTGCATTTCCTGCGGCAAATGCGTGGCGGTGTGCCCAAAAATGCTCATAAAGCGCATACCCGCGGACGCGGTGGTGTATATAGCCTGTTCCAACTGTCTGCGCGGTGCGAAAGCCGTGCACGCCCTTTGCGAAAATGGGTGCATAGGGTGCGGACTTTGCGCAAAGATTTGCCCGTCGGGAGCGGTTACTCTCACGGACAACCGTCCCGTTATCGACTACGGCAAGTGTACCGGGTGCGGGCTGTGTGCCTTGAGGTGCCCCGCCAAATGCATTAAAACGACCGACTACGGCAAGCGCGTGCTGGAAGGGCGCGCCGCCGTCAAATAACAAAACCGACCGCCGTCCGTCCGACTCGACAATCGGGCGACGGGTGTTCGTTCCGTCCTGTGCCGACAGGACGAAAGGAGAAGCAATATGGAAAAAATCGCAGTCATCGACCTCGGTTCGAACTCCGCAAGACTCGTGCTTGTGAACATACTCGAAGGCGGCTATTTCGTCGTGTTCGACGAACTCAAAGAGACCGTCCGTCTCGGTCAGGATATGGACTGGGACGGTATAATCAAACCTCAAAGGATACAGCAGACCATAAGGACGCTGTCTATGTTCAGGCGACTGTGCGACGCCAACCGCGTGGATAAGATTTTCGCCTACGCCACAGCCGCGGTCAGACGCGCCAAGAATCAGAAGAGTTTCCTCGACGAAGTGGCGATGACCTGCGGTATCAAAATCAAAGTTCTGTCCGTCGAGGAACAGGCGTTGCTCGTTTATCAGGGCGTCATAAATTCGATGGACATACCCAAGGGGCTCATTATGGAAATGGGCGGCGGTTCCACCAACCTCATTTACTACAACCGCCGCAATCTCATACACTACGAAACCCTGCCTTTCGGCACGGTAACGCTCACCGACCTTTTCCGCGGTTACAGTGCCGAGCCCGAGACCCGCGCCGACAAAATCGAGGAGTTCATCGGCGAGCAACTCGAGAAAATCAGTTGGCTTGACAGCATAGAGCCCGACACCAGTTTCGTGGGCGTCGGCGGGGCGTTCCGCAACCTCGGCAGAATAAGCCGTATGGTCAGGAAATATCCCTTCAATATGACTCACGGCTATGAGGTTTCGGCAAAGGAATTCGACAGCATTTACGGCACCATTCGCAAACTCGACCTCGATTCCACGATGAAAATCAAGGGATTGTCCAGCGGCAGGGCGGATATATTCCCCAGTTCGCTCGCAGTCATCAAAGCGGTTATGAAGCGTTTCGATTTCCCGCGCATTACCATAAGCGGTTGCGGCCTCCGCGAGGGCGCAATGTTCCGCTATGCGGTTCCCGGGGTCAGCGAGCGTCCTCTCACCGACGTGCTCGGCCACGCGCTCCATACGCAGATGAAGTACTACGACGTCAACATCAGCCACGCCGAACACGTCTACAACCTCTCAATTCAACTTTTCAAGCAACTCAAGGTGTTGCACAAAATGCCCCGTATGTACGTGCGCGCTCTCAAAATCGCCGCGCTTATGCACGACACGGGTATGAGAATCAAATACTATCACCACGAGCAGCATTCCTGCTACATAATCCTCAACAGCAACCTTTACGGCGTGCCTCACAAGGATATCGTGCTTGCCGCGTTCATCGCCGCGGGACACCGCAAGAACGAAGTGGTCAAGGAGGACATCCTGCGCTATAAGGATATGCTCACTCCCGAGGACGTGGACGCAATGCGCAAACTCAGTGTCATTCTCCGCATAGCCGAAAGTTTCGACCGCAGTCAGAGCGGCGTGATTACGGGAATCACCTGCGATGTGCTGGGCGACAGCGTCATAGTCAAGACGGAGACGGAAGGGGATTGCTCTCTCGAAGTCAAGGACGCGCTCTCCGCTGCGCAGGAATTCAAGGCGGCGTATGGCAAGAACCTGGAAATTCTGTAAGCCGCTCACCCTCGCAAGCGCTTCTCCGCGCCGCAGGGAACTGCTGTCGGAGGTGGCGCAAGACCTGGTCGTCACGCCCGCCGACGTTGACGAAAGCGGAGTGGTCGCCGCTTCGCCGCGTGCCCTCGTGAAAGAGTTGTCGAGGCTTAAGGCGCGTGCCGTGGCGGAACTTCCCGAAAATGACGAAAGAGTGGTCGTCGGCGCAGATACGGTGGTTTATCTTGATAAAATTTACGGTAAACCCCGCGATTTTGACGACGCCGTGAAAATGATACTCGCCCTTTCGGGGAAGTGGCACTACGTTTTTACGGGGGTGACCGTGATATACGGCGGGCGGGAAATCACGTTCTCCGTGCGGTCCGCCGTGCTTATCAAAGAACTTGACCGCGAGCAGGCGCAGGAATACGTCCGCGCATACGAGCCCTACGACAAGGCGGGCGGTTACGCCGTTCAGGAAGGTGCGGTCACGCAAGATTACTCGGGCAGTTATACAAACATAGTTGGCTTGCCTATGGAGAGATTGCGAGAGGTGCTCCGCAGTCTCGGATGACAAAGGAAGGGACGGTCTCCGTCCGAAGGTGAAAAATGGCACACATAGAATTGTCCGTCGACCTCGGCAGCAAGTTTATAACCGTATGTCAGAAGGATATCGGTCTCGTCCTGCGCGAGCCTGCCGTCGCGGTCGCCCGCAGAGTAAAAGGCGGCTACGAAATAGGCGACGTCGGTTACAAAGCCGAAAGCATAGTGTCGTCTGCGCTCGGTGGCGCGAGTATCATTTCCCCCGTCAAGGAAGGCTCCATAGTCGACGAGGGAATGTTCGTGCAAATGCTCAAACTGTTCCTCAAGCGTATTTTGCCCTCATCCGTCATTCCCCCTCGCATAAGCGCCACGGTGGCAATAAGCCTCTCTCTTTCGGGAGGCGACAGGCGGGTGGTCGAAAAATGTTTCCTCAAGGCCGGCGTGAAGGAAGTCACTTTGGTGGAATCGCCTCTGTGCCTGCTTGCCTACACGGGCAGCATAGGCGGGCTTTTCGTGGATATCGGAGGAGGAAAGACCGAGGTCGCGGCCGTCACAAACCGAGGAATAGCCTGCGGCGCAACGGTCAATATCGGCGGCGACGCTTTCAACAGCGCCATAATCGACGCCGCATACACTTCATACGGTGCCAAACTCGGCGAATATACCGTCGAGAAACTCAAGAAATCCGCGCTTTCATTCTACCTCAACGACGAAGCGGCCTACACCGTCAGCGGCGGAGGCAGGGACGGAGCGCCCAGGAGCGTGCGGGTTACCGCGGCGGATATGCGCGACGCCGTTCTGCCTCTCGTGGACGACATAATCGAGGTCATCTACGACGTTATGGACAAAACGCCGCCCGAACTTGCCGCCGAGATTCTCCGCAAAGGAATATTCATTACGGGAGGCTCCAGTCACATTCCGGGGTTAATCGAGTATATGGAACAGGCTTTCGAGTTGCCGCTCACTCCTTTGTACGACGCCGAAAACTGCGTTGCACTCGGCGGAATGAAATTCCTGGACGACAAGAAACTGCTTTCGGATTTGCTCGGTATCCGTCTCGACTGACAATGCCGCCTTCATTTCCGCAAAAACAAAAAACGCGCCCGAACGGCGCGTTTTCGCATTATTGAGCGCGTTGCCACCAATTCAGAAGCGGGCTTCGGTGGGGTGCGGACCGAGGCGTCCCACGGTGTCCACGGCGTCGAGTGCCGCCGTATCTTCGTCCGATATTACGAAGCCGAATACATCGGCGTTTTCGCGAATGCGCGCGGGAGATACCGTCTTGGGCAAGGGCAGCGTTTCGTGTTGCAGACACCAGCGTACGAGAATCTGTGCCTCGGTTTTGCCGTATTTTTCGGCGACTGCTTTCAGGACGGGATTGCCGAAAGCGCGACCGCGGCACAGCGGTGCCCACGCTTCCACGACTATTCCGTTGGCGCGGGAGAAGTCGGCGGCTTCCGTCTGGTCCGGGTCGGAGAAACCGAAGTGATATTCTATCTGATTGACCATCGGTTTGACCTTGCATTCACCGAAAAGGACGTTGAGATGTTCTTTCAGGCAGTTACAAACCCCGATTGCGCGCACTTTGCCGTCGGCGTAAAGTTTTTCCAAAGCACGCCAGGTCTGCGTGAACGCGCTCGGATAATCGGTGGCGTAGTCCTTTGCAACGGGCCAATGGACAAGGTAAAGGTCGAGGTAGTCCAACCCGAGTTTGCCCATAGATTCGTCGAAAGCGCGCAGGGTGTTGTCGTAACCTTGCGAGGTGTTCCACACTTTGGTCGTGAGGAAGATTTCGTTGCGGGGCAGGCCGCTTTCGCGGATTGCTTCGCCGACGTTTTCCTCGTTGAAATAGAACTGTGCCGTGTCGACGTGACGGTAGCCTGCGGCAAGCGCTTCGCGCACGGAAGACAGACATTCGGCGGGGTCCGTGTTTTTGTAGGTGCCGAAGCCCACGCACGGTATGGTCACACCGTTCGCGAGGGCAACTTCGTCGCCGAGGTTGGCGCAATCCGAAAGATAAGGCATAACCGCGCGCATTTCAGTTCTCCTTTGTAAATGGCAGGTTTATGAAGCGCGGGCGTTCCACTCCCTTGAAAAATACGGCGAGAGCGCCGGGACCCGCGTGTGCTCCCACGAGGTAATTGACGAAAGCGTATTCGATTTTCGCCTCGGGGAAAATTTCCAGAATTTTGCCCGCCAGCGTCTGCGCGCCTTTCATATCGTCGCCGTGTTCGACGAGGATGACGTCGTCGGCGGCGGGGCGGTAATATTTGCCGACCTGTTCGGCGAGCGCGGCGATGGCTTTCTTTTTGCCCATAACCTTGAGCAGGGGCATAATCTTGCCGCTGTGGTTGAGTTCGAGCAGGGGTTTTATTCCGAGCAGTGTGCCGACTGCCGCTTCCAGTCTGCTCAGTCTGCCGCCGCGGTAAAGCGTGTTGAGGTCCTCCACGATAAAGAAATGGTGATAATTCATTCGTGCGTTCTCGAGGGTGGAGAAGACCTCGTCGACGGTTTTGCCTTCCTCGCGCATACGCAGGGCGTCGCGTACGATGAGCCCTTGTCCGCCGCAGCCCGAAAGGCTGTCCAGCACAAGCACTTTCCTGCCTTTGAAACGGCGTTCGAGTTCTGCGGCCGAGGCGGTCAGCGCGGCAAATCCGCCGCTCATTCCCGAGGAGAACGAGACGTGCAAAACGTCAAGCCCCTGTTCGAGGTACTTCTCGAAAACTTTTATCGCGTCGTAAGAGGAAGTCTGGGAGGTTGTCGCCGTTTCCCCGCCGCGCATCATATCGTAAAATTCGGGGTACGAGGGCAGTTCGCGGTGATAGTAGTCCGTGGAGCCCACGGAAAAAGGCATAGGCACGACGTCCACGCCGTTTTCGGCAAAGAAACCTTCGGGCATATCCGCCGCCATATCCGTTGTGATTGCAAATTTGTACATAATCGCCTCCGCGTGTGTGCCACCATTCTACCACCCGCGGGAAGTTATTTCAACCGGCGCCGCGATTTTTGACAAACATCGACCGCTTTCAACGATAATTGTCCGCGGGACGACGTCGGGCGCGCGTTACACTTGCCGTATGAGAAAAATAGTCGTTACTTCGGGCAAGGGCGGCGTGGGCAAGACCACGGTTACGGCGACACTCGGGCGGCACCTTGCGGATATGGGCTACAGGGTGGTGCTGGTCGACGCCGACGTCGGGCTGAATAATCTCGACGTTGTGACGGGCGTGGAAA
>USGA01000012.1 GCA_900554085.1 uncultured Clostridia bacterium
CGTTTCTCCCTGTGTGACCCGCACCACGGCAACTCCGTCGATTTCTTCCACGGAACAGACGACCGCTTCGCCGATTCCCTCGTCGACAAATTCCGTCCTGCCCTTTTCGTCGCAGGCGACAAGCGCGGGCAAAACCGAGACAAGCAGAACGGCAAACGCGACAACGGCCGTTATTTTCCGCGCACCTGCAATCTTCATTTTTTGCCCACCGTGCACTTCTCGAACTCGGAAAGCGTGTCGGCAAATTCCTTCATAGCGCGCTCGTACGGTTCGTCCGTCTCGAGGTCGACGTCGGCGAGCCTCAGAATGTCGAGAGGAGGCAGACTGCCGCCTGCAGACAGGAAATCGCGGTATTTGGTGAAATACTTTTCGCCGCCTTTCAGGATATTGTCGGCAATGGTAACGGCCGCGGTAAGCCCCGTGGCGTATTTGTAAACGTAGAAACTCGAGAAGAAATGCGGTATTCGCGCCCACTCGTAACGGATAAGGTCGTTATGCCTGACCGCTCTTCCGTAGTATTTCTTGTTGAGCGCGTAGTACATATCCGACAGCGCTTCGGCGGTAAGAGGCTCGCCGTCGCCCATTTCCTCCGCAAGGCAGCGGGCGTAATCGCCCACCTGCCCGAGGAATTTGTTCGCTTTCATAATGCCTTCCGTGCCGCCCTCGAAGGCGGCGAGGCTTGCGGAAGCGGAAGTCGCCGTCTGCCATACGCCGTACAGCAGGTCGCGTTGCGCCTCCGCCGTCGACGCGGCACGCAGTTTTGCAAGCCTCAGGTCGAGGTCGTTGGCACTGTCGAGCAGGTCGTAATAACTCCTCGAATAGACCGCTTCCATACTGCGTATATAACTCTCCTGCGTAGCGTTGCGCGTCTCGCTGTAGTACAGGGCAACGGACAACGCGGCTATCGCGGAGGCCGACAGCGCAATCACGGTACTCATAAGAGCCGTGCGCACTCTGCGTCTTGTCTTGGCTTTTGCCTGCGCGCTGCGCCCGCTTTCCTCGGGCTCGCATTCGTGCGTGCACATTGCGGTTTTCTTGTTTTTCTTATCGCTCATATTCTTCCTCCTCTTCAGCAGAAATTATGGTCGCCTATCCTGAGTTTGACGGGACGGGACAACATCCAGGCCGACGTCGCGGTGGCGGGATTGTAATAGAACAGACAGCCGTATGTGGGGTCCCAACCGTTCATAGCGTCCTGCGCCGCCTTGTAAGCCGTATCATTGGGAGAGAGGTTAATCTGTCCGTCGGACACGCAGTCGAATGCGCCCGACTGATACACCACACCCGCTATGGTATTGGGGAAAGACGAACTCTTCACCCTGTTCAGCACGACTGCCGCGACCGCTACCTGCCCCGTATAGGGCTCGCCTCTCGCTTCGCCGTAAACCACACGCGCAAGCAGCGCGAGGTCGGACGAAGTGGAACTGCCGCCCGACGAAGCCGAAGACGACAGCGTCATTCCGAGAGCCGCCGCCGTACGGCTGCCGACCACACCGTCGGCGGTAAGTCCGTTGGCGCGCTGGAATGCTATGACCGCGCTCTCCGTACCCGAACCGAAAATTCCGTCCACCGAGCCGCTGTAGTAACCCCAGTTCTTGAGTTTCTGCTGCATTTCGCTGACCTTGCTTCCGCTGGAACCGCGTTTGAGCACGGAAGTGGACGAAGACGTGGTTGTCGTGCCGGACGACGAAAGGGTTATTCCTATCGCCGCCGCAGTGGCGTTGCCGACGATGCCGTCGGCGGTAAGCCCGTTGTTTCTCTGGAACTTTATCACCGCGCTTCTGGTGCCGGAACCGAAAATTCCGTCCACCGAACCGCTGTAGTAGCCCCAGTTCTTGAGCCTTTGCTGAATTTCCCTGACCTGCGCGCCGCTGGACCCCTGTTGCAACGAAGCCGCTTCGGCGGCGTTTTCGTCCGCAAACGTGACGGTCAGCGCGAGCGCGACCGTGGTGATAACGAACACGGCAAGCATAAAAATCAGTATCGTTTTTCGCGTGAAAATCGCTTGCATACTCACCTCACGGGCATAGTGTGTTTCTCCGTTGCGTTTTTATTCGGAGACGCGTGACGGGTATATTCCGCGGCCTTTCGGGCAACAATCGGCGTGTGAAAAAGACTGCGATTCTGTTATCCGTATTTCTCGTGCTCGCAGCGGCGGCAACCCTCGTCGCCTGCGACTTCCTTTCCCAAAATCTCTTCCCCGAAAGCAGCGACGTCTACGACGAAGTGCTGAGGATACATATCCGCGCAAACAGCAACGGCGAAGCGGACCAGACCGTCAAACTCGCCGTCCGCGACGCGCTGACGGGATATCTCACCGAAGCCCTCGCAAACTGTCGCACCAAAGCGGACGCGGAGGAAGTTCTGCACGCCTCGCGCGAAGAAATGGACGGAATCGCCGAGAGCGTTCTCGCCGAAAACGGTTTCGGTTACGGCGCGCGGGTGGTATTCTCCCACGAACACTTTCCCGAAAAGACTTACGGCGATTACACATTCCCCGAAGGCGAATACGACGCTATGCTCGTACTTCTCGGAGAAGGCGCGGGAGACAACTGGTGGTGCGTTGCATTCCCCCCGCTGTGCTTCGTGCCCGGCGACGGTGAAAACGTAGTCTACAAATCCTGGGTCAAGGAAAAACTGGACGAAATATTCGGCTGAGCGCGTGCGAATTGCGCGCCCGCTTCCGCGGGTGAGCCCGGGACCCCCCCCTAATCTTGCCGCCGCGAAAGGTTCGGCGCAGAACGGCGTATAGCGCGGGAAAGGGCGCACATACTACATAAAACGCGACAAGGAAAGGAGGCGTTATGAAAATCTACAGAGAAATGGTGCGCAGCACTTCTATGGGAATCCGCGCAATCGACAACGTGATGCGTTATGTCGAAAACGACGCGCTCGGCGAAACTATGAAGGAGCAGAAAAAAGCCCTCGAGGAATATTGCTCCCAGGCGAAATCGGAACTCAGCGAAAAAGAAGTGTCCGAA
Organism: uncultured Clostridia bacterium; assembly: GCA_900554085.1. Lineage (GTDB taxonomy): Bacteria > Bacillota > Clostridia > Christensenellales > CAG-917 > Limadaptatus. The sequence goes on from USGA01000012.1 coordinate 2,982, forward strand.
GCCGAAGGAAGCAAATTTTCGCAGACTATGATAAAGGCGAGTTCGGCCATTTCCGCTATGGTAAACAGCGACAGTTCGCACTTGTCGCGTATGCTCATAGAAGGCTACGAAATGGGCATAGTCAGTCTGCAGAAGTGCATAAACGAAATGCAGAACAAACAGAAGGAAGTCCCCGCCGCGGCCAAAGAACTCATAAAGTTCTACGACAAGAGTATCAAGACGCTCAGGACTTATCTGTGACGGAACGCTTTTTCACGACGGCCGCGGCGCAGCATTTTGCCCGCGGCTGTTGTCATTTTCGGCGCGTTGTGGTATATTCGGGCTATGAAAAAGCCGCACGCGGAATTCTCTTTGCACTCCCCCATCACCAAGGCGGAAGCCGCCGCAATGCACCCTATGGCGCTGGCTTTCGTGGGCGACGCCGTCCACACTCTTTTCGTGCGCACTCTCGTCACCGAAGAACACGGAGCGGCGCACACGGGAGAACTGCACCGACTGACCACGGGCGCGGTTGCCGCGGTGGCACAGGCGGCGGCCAGCGACAGAATAGCCCCTCTTTTCGACGAAACGGAAGCGGATATTTTCAGGCGTGCGCGCAACTGTCGCATACAGACTTCGGCAAAACACGCCGAACCCGCGGAATACCGCCGCGCGAGCGGACTGGAAGCGGTGTTCGGTTTTCTTTATCTCACGGGACAGACCGAAAGACTTAACGGCTTTCTGTCGATGACCGCCGAGGAGGACAAATGATAATTTACGGCAAAAACCCGGTGCGCGAAGCCGTCCGCGCGGGAAAGACAATCGACAAACTTTTCGTAGCGGGCGAAGAGCGCGACCCCTCTCTCTCGCAGATTATCTCCGCCGCAAAAGAGGCGGGGGCGACCGTAGTTTCTTCCGACAGGAGAGCGCTCGACAAACTCGCCGAGGGAGGCAATCATCAGGGCATTGCGGCGCAGGTGACCGATTTCGTGTACTCTTCCCTCGACGACATTTTCGCCGAAGCCGAAGCGCGCGGGCAAAAGATGCTGGTCGTACTGCTCGACGGGATAACCGACCCGCATAACCTCGGCGCGATAATCAGGAGCGCGGAGTGCCTCGGCGCGCACGGCGTGGTCATTCCGAAGCACAGAAGTGTGAGCGTAAACGATACCGCCGTCAAGGCGGCAAGCGGCGCAACCGCATATATGAAAGTGGCGAAAGTCACCAACATAAACGATGCGATAAGAGAATTGAAAGAGCGCAACGTGTGGGTTTATGCGTGCGATTTCGGCGGTCAACCCCCGTTTTGCGCCGATTTCAAGGACAACACCGCACTTGTCGTCGGAAGTGAGGGCAAGGGGGTGAAAAGGCTGACAAGGGAACTTTGCGACGGAGTCGTCACCATTCCCGAGTGCGGCAAAATCAACAGCCTCAACGCTTCGGTAGCGGCGGGAATTATGCTCTACGAGGCAGCAAAACAGAGAATATGATTTACGGCAACGAGGTCGATGACAGAACGCTCGCCGCAATGGCGCAGGCGGGCGACAGACTGGCGGAGAGCGCGCTGGTGAAGAGATATTCCCCGCTCGCCGAGGGACTGTCGCGCGGTTATTTTCTGGCGGGCGGCGACGCAGACGACCTCAAACAAATCGCAATGATTGCCCTGCTCGAGGCGGTACGTTCTTACGACGCGGGGCGCGGCGCGGAGTTCTCCACCTATGCTTCCGTATGCGTCCGCAGTCGTCTGCTGGACGCAGTCCGCGCGGCGGGCGCGCTGAAAAATTCGGTGCTCAACGACAGCATTCGCCTGGAAGCAGACGGGGAAGACAATTTGCTCGACATCGCCTCCGACGAACTTTCGCCCGAACAACAGTACATCGAAAAGGAAGCCGAACAGGCGTTTTTCGACGCGCTGGGCGCGGCGCTCGGAGAGCGCGACCGCGAAGTGTTGCGGCTTTATCTTGCAAGCGTACCCTACAAGGAAATTTCCGAAAAACTGGGTATGTCCGCAAAGCAGGTGGACAATACCCTCTACCACGCCAAAAAGAAACTCGCCAGAATTATCGGCGCCCTCAAAAAAACCGATTGAACCGTTTCAAGCCGCGCGCGGAAGCGTAAAAACCGTACGCGGACCGCACCCTAAAGGGAATTTCGGCGAAAACGCTTTACATTTAACTATTATTATTATATCATTATCGAGCGCCGCCGAGGCGCGTTATCCTTCCCCGCAAGGGGCATAAAGTCCAAAAGGAGGTCAGAATGAATAATTACGAGATTTTGTACATTATTCGCTGCGACATCGACGATGAACAGAGAAGTCAGGTCATCGGCAAGTACGAAGCGTTGGCTCGTGAACTCGGCACCCTCGTTTCTATGGAAAACTGGGGTATGAAGAAGTTCGCCTACGAGATCAACAAACAGACGGAAGGCGTCTACGTCCTTATGAACGTTGAATGCGACTCCGCCGCTCAGGCCGAAATCGACAGACAAATGGGCATCGACGACAACGTCGTGCGCAAGATGATTATCAAGAAGTGAGCAGGAGGATATTATGAACAAAGTTTTCCTTATCGGCAATCTTACCCGTGACCCCGAACTTGCCACCACCGGCAGCGGCGTAAGTTTCTGCAAGTTCACCCTCGCCATCTCCCGCTCCTATGCAAAGGACGGCAAGCGCGAGACGGACTTCCTCCCCGTGGTCGTCTGGAGAGCCCAAGCGGAAAATTGTGCTCGCTATCTCAAGAAAGGCAGCAAGGCGGCAGTCAGCGGCTCCGTGCAGACCAGAAATTACGAAGCCCCCGACGGCACCCGCCGTTATGTAACCGAAATCGCCGCGGACGAGGTTCAGTTCCTCTCCACCAAGAGCGAAGACGGCAGGGACGACGGTTCCGATTTCGACGGACTCACCTCCATCGACGAGGACCTTCCCTTCTAATATCAGGAGTTTAAGAATATGAGTGAAGAAGTAAAAGCCCCCCGCCCTCCCAAGAGAGCGCCCAAGAAAAAAGTGTGCGTGTTCTGCGTTGAACACACCGACTATATCGATTACAAAGACGTCGCGAAACTTCGTCGTTTCATCACCGAGAAAGGCAAAATCCTTCCCCGCAGAATGAGCGGCGTGTGCGCAAAGCATCAGCGCCCCCTCGCCACCGCAATCAAGCGCGCGAGAGTTATGGCACTGCTCCCCTACAAGGCCGACTGACGGCAACAAACCGAAACGAAATCCCTGCCACGCGGCAGGGATTTTTATTAAGCGCACCGAGAGTGTCCCGAACCGTTCGGGGCGACGTCAACCTTTGGCAATACGGCTCGCCTCGCGTTTGCTCTCCTCCGACACACGGAAACTGTCGCGCATCTTCGCCGCCGCTATCTTTTTGATTTCGGGCGACAGACGAGCCGTCCTCATAAGTTCCAGCCCGCCGCCCTCCGTGTGGCTTTCCACCGTGGCAATCAGCCACCCCACGGCCATATCGACGTAATAGCCCTGCGCGCGCACGCCGTTTATCACCTCGCGCAACCCGTCAACGTGCTCACCGTCGGCGTAATTGCCCAGCAATACAACCAACCCTATGCGCGCAAGCCAGACGTCTCCGCTGCCTGCGAACCGCGCCATATCACCGAAAAGTCTTTCGTCCTTGCATCTGAGCGACGAGCAGGTAATGTCGCACACCGCCCAATCGTCCACAAAGCGAGAAAAGCGCTCCAACCGTTCTATTTTATCCTCATAAGGCTCTTTGACGCTTGCCGACACCACGCCCAGAAGCATTGCGTGTTCGTAAAGGCGCACGGGACGGGCGGCAAGGAACTCTCTCCACTCTCCAGACTTTATTATGTCCTTCGCCATCGAGCGCAGAACGGGCACGCGTACTCCCACCCTTTCGTAAGCGGTTTTGGTCAGCCCGCCGTGAAATTCCCTGTATTTTTCGTCCGCGTGTGAGCGAAGCAGATTTTCAACCGAAACAGTATCCCACATAGGAAAATTATACAATGCGACATAAGCACGGTCAAGAAAGCACATATAATGAAACAACGCTACGCGGGAGAACGGGAAGACAAAGTCCGAATAAGAAAGAGCCGCCCCGAACGGACAGGGGCGCGCTTAGCGTGCGTGACCGTTTGCGAGGACGACCCCGACAAAGTTGCTCGCGGAACGGCGCGGATAAAAAGCGACACAATCCCCTCTGCACGTCCTCGCCCACTCACCGAAACGTGTAAAACAGTGATATTCGAGTGTAAGAAAAGGAAACAAAATGCCCGCGGACAGGAGCATACTTTCCGTATGTGACTGCTCGCGGGCATTTATTTTGACGCGGTATCACGCCGAATGGCGCGGTTTTATCTGGGTTTCATCGTGGGGAACAGCAATACCTCACGTATGGAATAACTGTCGGTCAGGAACATTACGAGACGGTCGACGCCCATACCGAGACCGCCGGTGGGAGGCATACCGTACTCGAGAGCGGTGACGAAATCCTCGTCGTAGGGCTGGGCTTCCTCGTCTCCGTTCTGGCGGGCGAGCATCTGAGCGGCGAAACGTTCGCGCTGGTCGATGGGGTCGTTGAGTTCGCTGAACGCATTGGCAAGTTCCTTGCCCGTTACGAAAAGTTCGAAGCGTTCGGTGAGACGGGGGTCGCTCTTCTTCTTTTTGGCAAGAGGACTGATTTCGACGGGATAATCGACGATGAAAACGGGTCCCGCGAGGCACTCCTCCACGAATTTGTCGAAAACTTCCGCCAGCGCGGTGCCCCAGGTGGCGTCCTTCGCCAATTTCAGTCCACGGTCCGCGCCGCGTTTATTGGCCTCGGCGATGAGTTCGTCCAGAGGCTGATTGTCGAAATCCAGCCCCGTATACTTCTTCACCGCGTCCACCATACTGAGACGCTGCCAGTTGCCGCCGAAGTTTATCTTCTCGCCCTGATAAACTATCTCGAGCGAGCCGCAGACTTTCATCGCGCAATGCTTAACCATACGCTCGGCGATGTCCATCATATCGGTATAGTCCGCATAAGCCTGATAAAGTTCGATGAGAGTAAACTCGGGGTTGTGGCGGGGGTCCATTCCCTCGTTGCGGAACACTCTGCCTATCTCGAACACCTTGTCGAACCCGCCGACTATGCAGCGTTTGAGGTAGAGTTCGAGAGCGATACGCAGATACATATCGACGTCGAGAGTGTTGTGATGCGTGATGAAAGGACGCGCATTCGCACCGCCTGCGAGCATATTGAGGACGGGAGTCTCCACCTCGTAGAATCCTTCGCCTTCGAGAAACTCGCGAAGTGCGGAAACTATTTTGCTGCGCTTGACGAAAAGTTCCTTGACCTCGGGGTTGGCGATGAGGTCGACGTACCTTTGACGGTAACGCAGTTCGGGGTCCTTGAGACCGTGGAATTTCTCGGGAAGAGGCAACAGGGATTTGGTGAGCAGGGTCACTTCGGTGGCGTGAACGGTAATTTCACCGGTTTTGGTCGTGAACACGGTGCCCGTAACGCCGATAATGTCGCCGACGTCCAGTTTCTTGAATGCGGCGTACTCTTCCTGTCCGAGGTCGTCGCGACTGAAATAAACCTGAATATCGCCGTCGGCGTCGTTTATGTGCCCGAACGCCGCCTTGCCCATAATGCGCTTGGACATCATTCTGCCCGCGACGGACACGCTTTTGCCCTCGAAATCGGCGTAGTTGCCTTTGATGGCGGCAGAAGTCGCCGTGCGGTCGAAGCGCACTATTTCAAAGGGATTCCTGCCCGCTGCGACGAGTTCGGAAAGTTTGTCTATGCGCCCTTTCCTGACCTCGTTGACGTCCTGTTCGCGGATATCGTTTCTGTTGTCTTGCTCCATAAAACTCCCGAGTGTCTTACTTTATGTCGATGATTTTGTAGACGATAACTCCGCCGTTGGGGGTGGGCACCTCGACCCTTTCGCCTTTCTTCCTGCCTATCAGCGCGGCGCCGAGGGGAGACTCGTTGCTGATACGGTTCTCGGCGGCGTTGGCTTCGGTGGTGCCTACGATACGATAGCAAAGTTCCTCGTTGTACTTCTCGTCGAGGAGATTAACGGTGCTTCCGAGGAAAACCTCGTGGGAGCCGAGTTCGCTGCTGTCTATGATGACGGCGTGCATTATCTTCTCTTCGAGTTCCTTTATCTCGGACTCGACGAAACTCTGCTCCTCTTTTGCGGCGTCGTACTCGGCGTTTTCGCTGAGGTCGCCGAATTCACGGGCGATTTTGATTTTCTCGGCGACTTCTCTCCTCTTAACGGTGAGGAGATAATCCAATTTCTCTTTGAGTTCCTGCAACCCGTCCTGCGTAAGATAAACTTCTTTCATTACTCTTCTTCGCTTGCGCTTTCCGCGCCCGCTTCCTCCGAATCGTTGTCAATTACTGCCACGGCGTCGGCGTCTTCGGCGTCTTCCGCCGCGACTTCCTCCCCGTTGTCTTCGTATGCGTTGTCGTCCGCAACGTCTTCCGTCGCGACTTCCGCTTCCTCGGCGAGCGCTTCGCTGTCGGCGGAGATTTCTTCCGCGGGAACTTCCCCGGCAACGGCTTCCGCCTCTGCCGCTTCTTCCGCTTCGGCGTCATAGGAAGCGTCGGTCACCTGCTGCTCGACGGCACCGGGCACGGACGCATAGTTGGGCGTGTGCGCGGCAACCTTTTCGGCGACTTCCTCGTCGATTTTGGCTTTGTCGGGCTTGAACTTCGCCTGGAATTCCACGACTTTGAACTCTATGGTGTGGAAACGGAAACCGAGCGCGCCTTTGAACACCTCTTCGAGAAGGGTACGAAGATAGGTCTCGGTCTCGAACACGTCACGGTCGGTGATTTTCACGGTAACACGGAGTTTGACTCCGTTTTCGTTGACGACGAGAGCGACCTTGCCGGTCTTCACGCCCTGAACGTCACGGAAGGATTCCTTGACAAGTTTGCGAATGACGCCGAGAGTTGCTTTGCAACTGCCGCCCTGCTCGCTGCGGAGAGTAATCTCCTTGACGGCGTCGCTGGCGACGAACAGCATAACCAGCAATCCGCCCGCGGTGACGAAGTACAGAACGGCGAGCGTGATGAACAGACCTTTGACGAGGTTGTTGTCGAAGTCCTGTTGCTCAATACCGCCGAAAACGGTCACCAGCAGGATAACGGTGAGCACGAACGCGATGACGATACTCGCGGACGCAAGAATCTTCTCGATGTTCTTTTTCATAATCACTCCTTCGCAGATGATTTCCGCACGTGACGGACCGTCATT
>USGA01000013.1 GCA_900554085.1 uncultured Clostridia bacterium
CGGAGAGGGAAGAGTACGCGCCGTCTGCCGCCCCTATTCCGCCGTCGCAGGAAAGGGTGACGGCGTTCTTGCTCGCACCGACGTATGCGCCGATATACACGTTGGCACCGCCGAAATCGACGGCGTTGTTTTCCGCGCCGAGCGTGAGGCCGGCGAGGCAGTTTTCGATAGAGGCGTCTTTCGCGTAAGCCGCGATTGCGCCGATGACGACATTTGCGGGGACGGCGTCGGGCAGCGATATTCCGCCCGCAACCACCCTGAGGTTCTTAACAGTGCCGCCGACAAATCCGAACAGGCCGTAGGCGCCGCTCTCGTTTGCGGCAAAAGAATCGATGGTGACGGTGCGGCCGTTGCCGTCGAAGACTCCCGAGAAGGGAAGCGTTTCGTCGAAGAGCGCGACCCAGCCCGAAAGAGTGATGTCCGCGAGCAGGGTATATTCCGCGGAAGCGTACTCGGCCTTGAGCGTTTCGTCGTCTCCCGCGAGCGCGGCGCGTACCGTCTCGAAATCGGAAACGGAAGAGATTGTCACCGTCTTGACCCACCTTGCCTTGAGAGTGAGAGAGGGGTTGCCGGTTTCGTTTTCGGTCACGAGCGTCGAGGAAATCTTGGTCGCGGTGGAATTGTCGGCGTCCTCGTCCACGTCGTCGTAAACCGTGAAATCGTGTTCGGTCACTTCGCCTTCGTCGTCGGTGGTCTCGTAGTACCAGCCCGCAAAGCGGTATCCGTCGCGGGTGGGAGTGCCGAACGCACTCGTTTTCAGGTAGTCGTTCTGTTTGACGGTGACGGTGGATTCGCCCGTTACGGCGCCGCCGTTGGCGTCGAGAATCACGTCATAGTCGGGCAGCAGGCTGTGGAACATCGGATAAAGTTGCAGCCCGTGCGTGAACGTGTATTTGTCGAGCATTTGAACGGTTGAGGAACTTTCGCTTGCCCAAACCGTGAATGCCGTGGCTTCGTCTTTGTCGTTGTAATAGTACCAGTAAACGAAATAGTCGCCGTCTCTGTCGGTCTTGGGCACGTCGAGCGCAAAGTTGGACGCCGTGGTGTCGTATTTGACGGTCTTGTCGATTGCCTCGGAGAACTGACCCTCGACACCCGCTATGGTGAGGGCGCCGTCATAGGGCTTTTTCTCGTCGGAGGGGTTGAGCGTGAGAGTATACTCGTTGGGCTCGTAGTAAGCGGTGAGAGTGATGTTTTCCTCCACGGGAGTGGGGTTTTCGCTGTCTGCAAATCCGAATTCGGCACTCTTGTACGACCAGTATTTGAAAGTGTAGCCCGTTTTCACCGGTATTGCCAACGTGCCGTCCGCGCGCTTGGGAGCGGAAATATAACTGCCGCCGGGCACGTTCTTGACGGTGTAGGAATCGAACGACGTGTCGCCCCCGTTGGTGTCGAAGGTGACGGTGTAGGTGAGGGTCTCGACGGTGCCGCCCTGATTACCGCCGCCCTGATTACCGCCCGACGCAGGGTCGCAGGCGACAAGCGCCAGCGCGAGAGTGAGCACGAGCGCGACAATCAGCAGTTTTCCAACGTTCTTTTTCATACGCAAAACCTTTACAGTTTCCCGTCGGAACGGAAAAAATTTGCCCGCCCGCGGAAAGTGTACGTCCGTAGTTTCGGATTATACCAATACATTATACAGCAAGAATACATAAAAGCAAATTAAAAATGCGTGCGCACGCTCTGCGCGCCCGTGACGTCGCGCGCGTGCGTGAGAGGAGGGCAATGGGGCAATAAACAGTCGGCGGGCAATCGGCGGGCAATGCGCACGCAGGGTGCGGGACGCCCGAAAACTTCGCCTCGTGTACGCCCGCAAGGCGGAGTTCGGACGGAAATGCGGGGTGAAAAGGCCGAAAACGACCTGAAAAGGTCCTTTAACGAGGAAGTGACGAAGCGCGCGCGAAAAAAAGGCGGAAGTCGTCGAAAACACTGTGAAACCAAAACTTAAAATGTTTCACAAGAAAACAATATTTTGTGGTCAAATTCCTATTGACACCTACATATTGTTGTGTTACCATTGCGTTGCACTCTTCGGGAGGGACGACAAATTCCGACCGGAAATCCTAAAATTCGACAGGGAGAAAGTCTAATGATCATCAAGATTTTGAAGCGTGACGGAAGAATCGAATTCTTCGACAAGCAGAAAATTGCCGACGCCATATTCAAGGCGGCGCAGGCTTGCGGCGGCAAGAACAGGGAAATGGCGGCGGGACTTGCCGACCTCGTAGTCAAGGCGGCGGAAGTCAAATTCGTGGATAAAATTCCCTCCGTCGAGGACATTCAGGACCTCGTCGAAGAGGTACTCATCAACGAGGGGCACGCTCAGACGGCAAAGGCGTACATTCTTTACCGCGAGAGAAGACAGGAAGCCAGAAAGATTTCCGCTCTCATCGGCGAAACTTCCGAACTTTTCACGGGTTATCTTGCCGACAAGGACTGGGGCGTCAAGGAGAACGCCAATATGCAGAAGAGCGTCAACGGACTCAACAACTATGTCCGCGAGCACTTCACCAAGAAATACTGGCTGTACAAAGTTTACCCCAAAGAGGTCAGAGAAGCCCACGAATCTGGTGACATTCATCTGCACGACCTCGGATTCTTCGGTCCGTACTGCGCGGGCTGGGATGTCCGTCAGTTGCTTACCGACGGTTTCGGCGGCGTTATGGGTAAGGTCGAGTCCCGTCCCGCAAAACACCTCCGTTCCTTCCTCGGTCAACTGGTCAACTCCACGTTCACCACGCAGGGCGAGACTGCGGGCGCACAGGCCTGGAGTTCCATCGACACTTACTGCGCACCTTTCATCTACTATGACAATATGACCTACGACCAGGTCCGTCAGTGCCTGCAGGAGTTCGTGTTCAACATCAACGTGCCTACGCGAGTCGGGTTCCAGTGCCCCTTCTCCAACCTCACTTTCGACATCAGGGTTCCCCGCACTCTTGCGGACCAGCCCGTTGTCATCGGCGGCGAAGTCAAGGACAAGACCTACAGCGAATTCCAGAAGGAAATGGACATCTTCAACAAAGCGTTCTGCGACGTTATGCTCGCGGGCGACGCCAAGGGCAGAGTGTTCACATTCCCCATTCCCACTATCAACGTCACAAAGGATTTCGACTGGAACAGTGAAGTCGTCAACGCCTTTATGGAAATCACCTGCAAATACGGTATCCCGTACTTTGCGAACTATATCAACTCCGACCTCAGCCCCGAGGACGCCGTCAGTATGTGCTGCCGTCTGCGTCTCGACGTCAGCGAACTGAGAAAGCGCGGAGGCGGTCTGTTCGGTTCCAACCCCCACACGGGCTCCATCGGCGTCGTCACCATCAACCTGCCCAGAATAGGATATCTCAGCAAGACGGAAGGCGAGTTCCTCGAGAGAGTGCGTCATATGGCGGTCATAGCCAAGACCTCCCTCGAAATCAAGCGCAAGATAGTCGAGGCACAGTCCGAAAGAGGTCTTTATCCCTATTCCACGCACTATCTCCGCGGCGTCAAGGAGAGGACGGGCGAGTATTGGTCCAACCACTTCAACACCATCGGTATCGTGGGTATGAACGAGGCTTGCATCAACTTTATGGGCAAGGACATCTCCACTCCCGAAGGGCAGCAGTTCTCCATTCGCGTGATGAACTATATGCGCGAGATAATGATTGAGTTCCAGAAGGAAACGGGTCATATGTACAACCTCGAAGCCACGCCTGCCGAAGGCACTTCCTATCGTCTGGCGCTGCTTGACAAGAAGTACTATCCCGGAATCGTGACCGCAGGCGAAAATGACGTGTATTACACCAACTCCGCGCAACTTCCCGTCGGTTTCGGCGAGGACATTATGGAGACCGTCAGACTGCAGGACGAAATACAGTCGCTGTTCACGGGCGGCACCGTTCAGCACCTCTACCTCGGCGAGAGGGTCAAGGACATCAACGCGGCCAAGAAACTCATCAAGAAGATTTTCGAGACCTCCAAGATGCCTTACATCTCCATAACCCCCACCTTCAGCGTGTGCCCCAACCACGGGTATATCGCCGGCGAGCACTTCACTTGCCCCGAGTGCGGAGAGGAAGCCGAAGTGTACACGAGAGTCGTCGGATATCTCCGTCCCGTGCAGAACTTCAACAACGGCAAGAAAGAGGAGTGGAGAGAGCGCGTCAAGTACGAACTCAAGCCCGAACAACTCAAGGACGTCAAACTGTAAAATCTTAAAAACACATTTAAAATGTCAAAACGGACGGTTAATCCGTCCGTTTTGCGCCCTCGGCGGAAACGGCAATCACAGTCGCATACGCCTCGGGCGGGGCGCACCCGCCGGTGCGCGGGTCGGGAGGAAGAAATATGAGGATAGCGGGATTTCAACCCAACAGTCTGCTGGATTTCCCCGGCAATATCGCCGCAATGGTGTTTGTCGGCGGTTGCAATATGAGGTGCTGGTATTGTCACAACGCCTCCATTCTCGACACGAGAGAATTTCTCGACGAGCAAGCCATACTCGACAGAATAAAAGACAATTTCCTGCTTGACGGGGTGGTGATATCGGGCGGAGAGCCTACGCTGCAACCCGACCTGCTCGACTTTGCCCGCAAGGTCAAGGATATGGGGCTCGAAGTCAAACTCGACACCAACGGACTGCGCCCCGCCGTTATAAAGGAGGGCGTGGAGAAAGGACTTTTCGATTATGTGGCAATGGACATCAAGGCGCCTTTCGACAAAGCGTGCGTGGTAACGCCCACCGTGCCCTGGAACGCCGACAAACTGCGCGAGAGCGTGCGTTACCTTATGGGGCAGGACAAGGTGCCTTACGAGTTCAGAATGACCGTGATTCCGCAGTTTACCGTCGAGGACGTCGAGAGGGCGGCGCAGGAAATAGCGGGAGCCAGGATATTTTATCTGCAGCCTTACGTTGACCACGGAATGGGGCTGAAGCCTCCGTCGGCGGCTTTCCTCGAAGAGGCGCGTGCGGCGGCGGAAAAGTTCGTTAAAACGGAAGTGCGCTGAACGGAGCGGACGCGCGCGAAGCGAAAATAAAATCGGACGGGAATTCCCGTCCGATTCCGTTTTTTCAGTCATACTTGCCGAAAGCGGTTCAGTCCGCCGCGGGCACCCATTTCTTCATAGGCTTGACCATAAAGCCGAAGGAGAAAATCATATAGACGAGGGCGAGCGCCACGGGCACGAACACGAGGTAGAGGCTGCCGCCGATGATGACGTCGACGAAGTACTCTGCGATTGCCATATCGATGGGCGCGCTGCCGAGATAGGGCTGGAAGACTATGCACGCCGAAAGCGCCAGCATACCCATAGACCACACGAAGTTGAGATACCTCGGGAATTTGCCGACTGCAAAGCAGACGAGCGCGGCCACGGCGGTGAGCGCTGCGGCGAAGAAGAATATCACGGGCAGGCAAGCGACGAGACCGTCCGCAACGCCGACTTCAAACGCGGCTTTGAGCACCGCGGTGTCGGAGAGCAGGGTGAGACCGTCGAAGAATCTGAGACCTGCGAGCACTCCCACGTTGCTGAGCATATCTGCGGCGAGATAGCCGAGAATGACGGTGGCGAGCAGAAGCACGCCGAAGATGAAGCAACCGAAACTTCTGGGACGACCGGAAAGTTTCTTCTGAACCTTGCCTGCGTACTTGTCCGCCTTTTCCGTCTTGACTTCCGCGCGGTACGCCTGTTCGGGGCGGTCTGCGTAGGGATTCTGAGGAGTAAAGGTCGGCTGCGTCTGCGCGAGCGCGGTGGCGGAAGGAATCTTGACGCCGATTGTCACGCCGCAGTTGGGGCACCTGATTTTGTGCTTGTATCCTTCGGGCAGGTTAGCCGCGTTGGCGGGAGGGTCGAAACATATTTCGGCTCTGCAACTCGGACATCTGGTATACATAGTCCACCTCTCTTCGTCGAGATTTATTCACAACTATTATAATTTGCCTACACCGCAAAGTCAATTCCTTATTCTCGGTTATTTTTTCGCACGCGGTGCGTAGTGTGCGCGCGAGAGGATGCGGGCAATTCCCGTTATCCTCCAAGGTGAAGGGGCGTAGCCGCCTTCCGCGCGGAAAATGACGGATTCGTGGCGAAAAGCGCGCATTTTGAGGGCTTTTGTCGCTTCGCTTTTTGCCGTCGTGCTTTATGTTAATATGCGGCTATGGGCAACACGAGACATAACGAATGTGCAATCAGAAACCTCGCCAGGGAAGCCAAGGCGCGTCTGCAATGCAACCGCTACGGGGAACCCGCGGCCGCACCTCTCCCGCACGGAGTGAGCCCCGCTCAGCGCGAAATATGCTTCCGCCTGAGAAAACTCATCGATTCGGGGGAGGAAATCGTCAATCCCATTGCGCAACTCGCCGACAAAGAACTTATGTCCGCGCTGTCGCACGAGGAAAGGCAACGCTACATAATACGTCTTGCGGCGGATTATGCCGCGGTGCGGGACGAAATGCGCGGCAGGGGCGGCTCCTCGGAGAGCGGCGCGGGCAAATAGTCCTCTGTTTTCAGGCGCTCCCGTTCGCGTCGGCGGTTTTTTCGCGTCGGCGACGGTTGCGGGCGGCGCTTTTTTCTTTTCGGCGCATCGTTGACGCGGCTCTTTTCGCAATGCGGATTTCGCGCGCGGCGGCGCGGCGGGTTTCTCTCCTCGCAACCGTTTCCCGCAATTTCTCTTCGCCTTGCTCTTTCAGTTTCGCCGCCGCCGTAAACGCGGGTGCGAACACCCTGAGCAAGAAGGGCCGTATTCGGCGGAACGCCGCGCGTGCGGCAACCAACCCGACGGCAAAGCAGACGGCGCAATACAGGTTGACCGTGCCGCTCGCGAAGAGATGGGAAGACAGCAGAAACAGTCCCCCGATTCCCGCTATTCCCGCGAAATCGGCGCAGAATCCCCCCAGCCCTCTGTTTTCCTTGCGCACCATAAGCGAAGGGAAGAGGGCGAGCATTCCGAACAGCACGGCACCCGCCGCCGCCGTGAACTGCGACATTACGAAATCGCTCATTTGAAAATCTTTTTGAGCAGGGATTTGGGCGCGACGACGGAAGAATATCTGAGCGACGTCACGTTGCCTGCCGCCGTCAGTTTGCCGCCGTCGAGGTCCAGTCCCTTTATTTCAAGTCCGTGACCGTTGATATAAAGCCGTTCGCCCTCCAGTTCGATTTCGATTTCGCGGTCCGTGAACGTGGGCACGGATAACACTCCCGTCACGGCAAGCAATTTGTGGTCGGACAGTTCGACGGAGTGCGGTCTCCTTGTTGCGACTGCTTTGGTTGAGGCGTCTTTTTCGGGCATAATACCTCCTGCGAGCGATTTTTTCGTTCAAGTATATGCGGGAGAGGGCGCGTGAGTTCCGTTCCGTTGACAATCTTTGCAAAAAATAATAGAATTTACTGAAGTAAAAATGCGCTCAGGGCACATTCGCAATGGCTTTTGCACAGGGAGGAATTATGGCAGAGAGGACGAAACCCAAGAGATACCGTCTGGACGTATCTTCTCAGTTTTATCCTATCATCGCCACCAGAAAGGCGCAGAGTCTTTTCGGTATGGCGGCGCGTATGGACGCGCCTGTCGACAGGGCAGTCCTCGAAACCGCCGTCAACGAAGTGCTCAAACGCTTTCCCACCTTCGCCGTGAAACTCAGGAAAGGGTATTCGTGGTACTATTTCGAAGAGAACACGGCGGTTTATCCCGTCGGCGAGGCGAGCGGCAAACCTCTCCTGCCGATAAGCGACAAGGAAAAGGCGGGCTATCTTTTCCGTCTCGACTGTAAGGACGACACGGTGGTGTTCGAAGTGTTCCACGCGATTTGCGACGGTCTCGCCGCCCTCGAGTTCTTCAAGGCGGTGCTGTACGTTTACGCGTTGCGTTCGGGCAGGTCTCCCGAGGGAAGCGCGGGCGTCATAGACCTTTCCGCCGCGCCGTCGGAGGAAGAGGCCGAGGACGCTTTTTACCGATACCACAGGCGCGTCAGACTGGGCGACGTTCAACTCAAGGAACTTATGGGCACGCGCCCCGCGTTTATCGACGGTACCCCGCTGAAAGACGGTTACGCCGTCAGTTTCGGGGGAGTGCGGGTGGACGACGTCCGCGCCGCCGCAAAAAGTATGGGTGCGTCGGTCACCGCGTTTATGTGCGGAGCCATAGCGCGCGCCGTACACAACACTCAGGGCCGCCCGAGCCGCGACGTCGTGCTTATGGTGCCCGTCAACCTCAGGGATATGTTCCCGTCGCGCACTCTCCGCAATTTCGTAAATTTCGTCAGGCTGGTCTTCCGTCACGGCGAATGCGAGACTCTCGGGGATTTCGTGAAATCCGCTTCGCGTCAACTCAAGGAAAAAGCCACTCCCGATGAAATGGCGAAGTTTATGTCCACCACGGTGAGCACGGAAAGGTCGTTGCCCCTGAGACTTGCTCCGTTGTGGCTCAAGATACTTGCCGCCCGCATAGTGCGCTTTTTCATCAAATCGCGCCAGACGCTCATCTTCAGCAACCTCGGCAGGGTATCGTTGCCCGAAGGGACGGGAGTGCGGAGGATAGTGTTCAATCTCAACGTGTCGAAAACCTCGAGGGTCAACGTCGGAGCGTTGTCTTTCGGGGAGGAAATGACGTTCGCGTTCTCCCGCTCTGTCAGGGAGCGCACTCTCGAGGACGAGGTCTTCGCCGTGCTCGCGGAAGCGGGCGTGCCCGCCGTGTGCCGCAGCGATACGTCGGGGCAGGTCGACCAAACAGGCGCTTTAGTGCAAAATATCTGCCGATAAACGAGGCTTTATGAAAAAAATCACTTCCGAACAACTGAGGAAACTTTATCTCGATTTCTACGCCGAACGCGGTCACGCGGTCATATCTTCGGCTTCTCTCATTCCCGAGAACGACCCCACCGTTCTGTTTACGACGGCGGGTATGCACCCTCTCGTGCCTTATTTGCTGGGTGAAAAACACCCCGCGGGCAACAGGCTTACCGACGTTCAGATATGCGTCAGAACGGGCGACATCGACGAGGTGGGCGACGCTTCGCATTGCACTTTCTTCGAAATGCTGGGCAGTTGGTCGTTGGGAGATTATTTCAAGAAAGACGCCATAAAGTGGTCGTACGAACTTGCCGAAAAACTGGGGTTCGACCGCGACAAATTCGCAGTCACCGTTTTTGCAGGCGACGAAGTCTGTCCCAGGGACGAGGAGAGCGCGGAGTGCTGGAGAGCGGTCGGCGTCAGGGAGGAAAACATATTTTTCCTCGACCGCAAGCACAACTGGTGGGGACCCGCCGGCATAACGGGACCGTGCGGCCCCGACACCGAGATGTTCGTCGACACGGGCAAGCCCGCCTGTTGCGAGGACTGTTCTCCCGCCTGTGATTGCGGCAAGTATCTCGAGATAGGCAACGACGTTTTTATGCAGTACTTCAAGGACGCCGACGGCAACTTCCGTCCGCTCGAGAAGAAGAACGTCGACCAGGGTATGGGACTCGAGCGTATGCTGTGCATACTGAACGGATACACTTCCGTCTACGAAACCGACCTTTTCGACTTCGCCATTGCACGCCTCGAAGAATTGTCGGGCAAAAAATACGGCGAGGACGGAGAGGCCACGGCGGCTATGCGCATAATTGCCGACCACACCCGCACCGCCACGTTTATGCTCGGCGACGTAAAGGCGATTTCGCCCTCCAACGTGGACCAGGGTTACGTGCTCCGCAGGCTTATACGTCGCGCTATGCGCTATTGCCGCGTGCTGGGCGTGGAATTCTCCGCGCTCACCGTGCTTGCCGAGATGTTCGCGGACAAATATTCCTCGGTCTATCCCAACATCGGCGAGTCGAAAGACAGAATAATCGCGGAACTTGCCGCCGAACGCGACAAGTTCGCAAAAACCATAGAACAAGGGCTCAGGGAATTCGACAAGATTCTCACGCATATTCCCGTGGGCACTTTCCCCGGCAAAACCGCTTTCAGGCTTTACGATACTTTCGGATTTCCCATCGAGATGACGGAAGAACTGGCTGCCGAACGCGGATACACTCTCGACAGGGAGGGCTACGAAAAGGCTTTCCGCGAACATCAGGAGAAATCCAAGGCGGGAGCGGAACAGAAATTCAAGGGAGGGC
>USGA01000014.1 GCA_900554085.1 uncultured Clostridia bacterium
GTCTCATAATCCCCCGTCATAACCGGGCCGGTCACATCCCAGTTACAGGAGTATTGGGCCATCTGCCCCACCTTTTCCTCCAAGGTCATCAAAGAGAGCACAGAATCTACACGGCGTTCAATATTTTTGTCGCCGCTGAAGCTTTTCCAACCGCTTACAGCGGGCTGCTGGCATCCCCCCAAGGTAGCGGCAACGGCCGCACCAGCGATAAAAGTCGTTAACCTTTTCATTATTCGTATCTGTATTATTTGTTCCAAGTCACCTGCGCCGATTTCACGTCCCGGGAGTTCGTACCTACGTAGATATTGAATAAGCCCGGTTCCCAGATGTATTCCAACGCGCTGTTATAAAATTTCAAGTCTTCCGGCGTAATCGCTTTCGATTCCGTGACTATGCGCTCCACTCTCACCGACGAGGACTTCGACAACGGCGCCGAGGACGCCTACGTGCGCTACATCGACTTCAACTCCGACAGTTTCGACACAATGACCGATTCCACCGACAACCGCGGCGAACTCACCTCTCCCGAGGATTGGTCCACCGCAGTCGGCACCGACCAGATTAAATCCGACACCACGTCGGGCGTGCTCTATCTCGACACAAACGGCGGATATGTCGAACTCACGGAGGACGGTTACATCTCTCTCTTCGAGCCCGACGTCGACCTTGACGATTTCGTCATCGACGACGCCGAAGTGGACGCCGCGCTTGCAAGCGGCGAATACGCCGACAGGATTGCCGAAATCATAGCCGAAGGCGAATACACCGCCGAGAGAGACGCGCTCATCTATATCCTCAAGAAAGACAAGTACGACGCTCTTATGAAAAACCTCGGCGTGACGTGGGACGATATTCTTCCCGAAGCGGGCATCGGTCCCGACGGCAACAGAATTCTCGTCGTCAACAACACCGCCAACAGCGCGTTCTACTACTACTCGTCCAACTACACGCTTTCCGCAGATAAGGCGTACAAGATTTCCGTCAGGGTCTACACCCACGGTATCGGACACATCGACGGACTGACCTTCGAATCTGCCGACGACCTCGGCGCATACGTCGAACTCTATCTCGGCAGTTATACCGATTCCGAATCGCCTCTGCGCATCGCGAACATAAATCCCTCCGCCGAAGAAGGCTGGCAGACCGTCACGTTCTACGTTATGGCACCCGCCGACGACGTAACGAGCGTGCAACTGCGTCTCGGACTCGGACTTTACGATGTCGACAATCCCGACCTGCTGCTCGGAGGTTACGCTTTCTTCGACGCTGTGACGTTTGAGGAAATCACCGTTGCCGAGTACGAAAGCGCCGCGGATTCCATTCCCGAGGGAGACAAGTACAATGTCGCATACAACGTGCCCAACGCTCCCGAGAGCGGCGACACCTCCGTCGACAACAATCCCGAAACGCCCGAACACACCTTCAACCTCGACAATCTGTGGTGGATGATTCCGACCATTCTCCTCGCGCTTGCGACCATCGCCGTCGTAATCGTGTTCTTCGTCAAGAAGTACGGCAAGAAGTTCGCAAAGAAAGCGGGCGAAGAGGAAGCCCCCGTCGAGAAAGAAAATCTCGACAACGTCAACCGCAAGAAGAACAATTACGACGACTTCAACGAATAATCGGAACGAGTCGTAACGACAGAATGCCGAAACGTCCCCGCCGTTGACCGGCGGGGGCGTTTTTCCGTCTCTGCGGAAATTCGTCGCCGCGTAGCGGGCGGAACACCGCCTTTCTCTCATTTTTCGTCCCCTTTCGGCATATTCTTTCCCGAGGCGAAAAAATTGAACAATACGGTCAAATCTTTTTCAATAGTCACGGCGTTCTCCGTACTCACGCGACTGCTGTCTTTCCTCTTCAAGATATGGATGTCGCGTTCGCTCGGCGCGGAAACAGTCGGCATATACCAGATTGCGCTCAGCGTTATCCTTCTGCTGTTTTCGCTTACCGCGGGCGCGCCCACGGTGCTGTCCCGCAAAGTTGCCGAGTGCGCGGGAAGGGGCGACACCGCGCGCCAGAACGCCCTGACGACAGCCTCGCTCCTCCTTGGCGGGGGAATCGCCGTCGCCCTGTGTGTGGTCTTCTACGCCTGTTCGCGTTTTCTGGGCGGTATCTTCGCAGACGAAAGATGCATACCCATATTTCTCATTATGTTGCCCGCCCTCGTCACCTCCTCCCTCTATGCTCCTCTGCGCAGTTGGTTCTGGGGACGCAAAAAGTTCATCGTCTTTTCGGCAACCGAACTGGGCGACGAAGTTTTCAAGATAGGTTTTTCCCTGCTGTTCGCAGGAGGACTGGTGTCCACGTTGACGGGCGCTCAAGGCGTTGCGCTCGCCCTCGTGCTCTCCGACGTGGTTTCCGTATGCGTACTTGCCGTACTGTTCTTCAAGGCAGGCGGCAGACTGTTCCGCCCCGTCGGCACAAAGGAACTGCTGTCCGCGACTCTTCCCCTTTCGGCCGTGCGCATACTCACCTCGCTCTCGGCGTCCCTCACCGCGCTCGTCATTCCAAAACGGCTTGTCGCGGGCGGTATGACCGTGGAATACGCCACCGCCCAATACGGCAGAGTGGCGGGTATGGCGCTTCCGCTAATAATGGCGCCCGTGACCGTTATTGCCGCCCTTTCGGTGGTTCTCATTCCCGACATTGCAGAACTCGCCTCGAAAAAACGCTACGACGAAATCCGTGAAAAGGTGCAGACGTCGCTGCTGTTCGCCGCAATCGTAGCGGCGGCGTTCTTCGCGCTGTACGTCCCTCTCGGAAAAGAACTCGGAACGTTTTTCTTCGGAGACGAAGCGGCCGTCGCCGCCGTACTCATCTTCCCGCTTGCGCTCAATCAGGTCACCACGCCCGTTCTCAATTCGCTGGGAATGGAAAAAATTACGTTCGCAAGTTGCGTTGCGGGGCTTGTGTGCACCCTTCCCTGCATTTTCTTCCTGCCCTCGGTCATCGGTATTTACGCGGTGGCGGTGGCTTCGGGCGCGGCGTTTACCGTCACCTCGCTCATAAACTGCGTTGCTCTCAGAAAAAAACTGGGCAAAATCGGCGGCACGGGCAAAACCGCCGCTGTATGTCTGTTTTCGTTCCCGCTCGCGCTGCTCGGCTTTTTCTCGGAAAGACTGCTGTCGCCTCTGCTCGGCACGACGGGCACTCTCATTCTGCTCTCCGTGGCGATTACGGGGCTGTTCGTTCTCTTCGTCGCCGTATTCGGAATCGTGGACATAAAAGCATTTTTCGCTATGGCTCTTCCTTCGCGCGCCGATTTCTCAACGGTTCTCTCGAAGAGAAAAAAGCGTGCGCAAAGACAACAAAAAAAGAGAACCGAAAGGAACCGGCGGAAAGTATACATAAATAAAACGCTTTTTGTGCTTTAAACAGGAATCCTTTTCCGCCGTAGCCGTCGGTTGCAGCACCGCAGTGTCGCCGCCCGCATAAAAACGTCGCTCGGCGGCAAAATACCGCTATGCTTAGTCTGTTTGTCAGGTGCATAGTAATCTATTTCTTTCTGCTGGTCGCAATGCGGCTTATGGGCAAGCGGCAACTGGGCGAACTGCAACCGTTCGAATTTGCCATAACTCTCGTCGCCAGCGAACTCGCCTGCATACCTATGGGCGACCCCAACATTCCGATTGTGTACGGAATCATCTCCGTGTTCACGCTGTTCCTCGTGCACATCATCATTACGAGACTCGCAGTCAAGAGTCTGCGTTTCCGCAAAGTGCTCAACGGCAAGCCCGTGATTGTCATCGAACGCGGCAATATACTCCCCGAGATTATGAAAGAACTGAATATGAACATCGACGACCTGCTGGAAGCGTTGCGCGGGAACGGATATTTCAATCCGGCGGAGGTGGAATACGCAATCGTCGAAACCAACGGCTCTATGACGGTGCTCCCGAAATCGGAAGCGAAACCGCTCACGCCTGCCGACGTGAAAGTCGAACTTCCGCGTTCGAGTATGCCCGTCACGGCGATAATGGAAGGCAATTTTATGGGCGCCAACATAGCCGCCCTCGACGGCATAGACAAAGAGCGCATACTTCGACTGCTTGCCTCGGTGGACATAGAACAGAAAGACGTGCTTCTCCTGCTTGTGGCGGGAGACGACGTTTTCGTGCAACCGTATAAAGGCGACAGTATGACGGTGCGGTTTCCCGTCGCACCGCGGGAGGAAGAACATCACCCGCCCGAAAGAATATCGGAGGGCGCAAAATGAAAAGACTTGCAATAGCAATTGCCGTGCTCGCCGTGATACTTGCGGCGGGAATAGCCGAGGCAATCTATGTCGACCACGTGTTCGCCGACCTCGAAGAACAAATCAACGCCCTTGAAGCGGCAATCAAATCTCCCGAGGACGACGCGCTGGACGAAGTCCGCGGGCTGACGGACTGGTGGGAGCACAAACGCAGAACGCTGGAACTTTTCAGTTACTCGCCAGATATGCGCGCATTTTCCGTGGCGCTTGCCGAGACCGAGGGCTCGCTCGAATGCGGCGACGACAAGAACGCGCTGAGCAAGTGCCAGTCCCTGCTGACCACCGCGGAAAATATACACAGTATGCTGGACTTCAATTTTGCCGACATAATCTGACCCGCGTTCCGCTTCGGGGCGGCGCGGGCAGTCGGCTCATACGAAAAACCGTTTCAGATTATAAATGTCGCCGGCACCCAGGAAGAGCACAATGTCGAACTCTCCCGCGAACAGTTTGACATAATCCAGGGTTTCATCTGCGTCTTTTGCGAGATAAACGCCGCAAAACGGATATTTATCCTTGATTTCACGCGCCAGAACGGCGCTGTCCGCCCCCTCTTCGGGCATTTCGCGGGCTGCATAGGTAGGCATAAGTATAACGCGTTCTTCCTTGCCCAGTACTGCCGCGAAATCCTCCAGATACCTCGCCGTCCTCGTAAAGGTGTGCGGCTGAAAAACCACGAGGGGTCTGCCGTAGGCGCGCGCCGCCTCCAGCGTGCAGGCAATCTCCGTGGGGTGATGGGCGTAATCGAATACGACCTGCGCGCCCTCTGCTTCGCCGATAACGAAGTCGCCCGTGTCCACATTGGCACGGACACCCGCAAAGTTGCGGATGGACTCGCTGAAGCGGATGTTCGGCACGCTGCGGCGCGCTGCGGCGCTGACGAAGGCCAGCCCGGCGTCCGCAAGCAGGTGCGAGCCCGCCGCGCGGAGGGAAAGCACACATTCCCGTCCGTCCTTGCAGACTACCGCCGTCTGTCTTGTCGAACATTCGAGAATTCTCGAAACACCGTATGTACATACGTCGTGTCCTGCGCCGACGAACGACTCCGCACCGCGTGCTACCGTATCCCCGCCCGAGTACTCTCGTTTCGCGTTATGCACATCTGCGCATATATTCGTATGCGCGCCCGTGCATATGAAAGCGTTTTTCGCCTCGATTACGGTATGCGGACATTTTTCGACAAATTTCGCGAAAACCGAATACACCTCGCGAATATCGGGATAACAGTCGGGGTGGTCGCATTCCATATTCGTGACCACGGCAACATCGGGGGCAAGCGCAAGCAGATGCCTGCGGTATTCGCAGGCTTCCGTCAGAAATATTCCGCGAGGAAGTCTGCCGTCTCCTCCGAAGACCGTCAGATTGCCCATTCCGACGGGCTCCCCGCCGATGTGCGCCACAAACGGGACGCCCGCGCTCTTCAGAATGTGCGCTATCATTGCGGTGACGGTCGTTTTGCCGTGCGTGCCCGCGACCGCGACCACACGCTCGAAATCATCCGCGACACGCGCGAGGAATTCGTGTCGTTCTACAACGGGTATTCCGAGCGTTTCCGCACGCGTTATTTCGGGATTGGAAAGAGGCACGGCGGAAGAACGCACCACAAGGTCCGCATCACCGATTATGTCCTCATTGACTCCCGCGTAAACCTTTATACCCGCGCGCGCCAGTCTGTCGAGAGTTTCGGACTGCGTTCTGTCGCTGCCCGAGACTGCCGCGCCCGACAGCGCGGCGTACTCGGCAAGCGCGGACATCGACGCTCCCCCCACGCCCGTGAAATGAATGTGTTTCCCCCTGAAATCCGGCATACTAAACTATATGCCCCGATTTTCCTCACCGTGAAAAGCCCCGCGCAATCGGCGCGGGGCTTTTGAGACGCGTTGTCTGCGCAGGCGGAAAAGTCCGTACGGACGGCCGCCGTCAGAAATTGTCGGGGTGCTCGTCGAGAGCGAGGGTACCGCCCGCATTGAGCAGTCCTTCGGGGTCGAAATAGTGCTTGAGCGCTTTGAGGAGATTCATTTGTTGCTCCCCTATCGACTCGGGCAGGAACGGCGCGAACAGTTTGCCTATGCCGTGATGGTGACTGAGCGCGGCGCCCGATTTCGCTATCGCGTCGAGAATGGTTGCGTGATATCTCTTGAACTCGTCGAGGTCGGTCGTCTTGATGACGAAGATGAAATAGAGGTTGGCGCCCTGCGGATAACTGTGGGAAATGTGCGTGGTACATATCGCGTTGGGCCACGCTTTGACCGCCTTGCGCACCTCTGTGTGCACGGAAGCCATATTATCCCAGTTGACCGCGCACTCCAGGGTGTCGATTATGATGCCGTAATCCTGTATGGTGTCGCGCATATAGGGGTCGGAGAAACGGCCGTGCTCCCAAGATGTGGTGACATATCCCGTCAGAGACATCGCGTTGTACTTGTGAGCAATCTTTTTGACGTTCTTCACGATGTTGCGTTGCAGCCCCGCCTCGCCGTCGGCAAAGCCGAGGAGCAGGCAGCGTTTGTTGGGTTTGAAACCTTTCGCCGCCAACAGTGCATTCAGGGGGCTGTCGGCTATGCCGTACATATGCATCATCATATCCGTTTCCTCGGCGTCGGAAAGCCTGAAGACGGAAGGATAACCGAACTCGCCCTGCATAACCTCGCGCATTGCCGCCATACCGTCCTCCCAGGTGGGGAACATATACGAGAATTTGCGGTGCTTTTCGGAGAGTTTGAACACCTTGAGCGTAACTTCGGTGAGTATGCCGAAAGTGCCCTCGCTGCCCATCATTATCTGGTCGATGTTGGGGCCGGTCGCCTTGCGGGGGGCGGAATCCGTGCGGATTTTGCCCACGGGGGTGACGTATTCCTGACACAGCACGAGGTCGGCGGCGCAACCGTAATACGTGGAATTCTGACCGCTGCCGCGCGTGACGACCCAGCCTCCGACGCAACTGTACTCGAACGACTGCGGGAAATGCCCGCAGGTGAGACGGTGCGCCGCGCCGAAGTTTTCGGGGGCCTCGTTGAGAATTTTCTCGAGGTCGGGGCCGCTGATACCGGGCTGAACGGTTATGGTCTGGTTGATTTCGTTGAACGCGATAACCTTGTTGAAGTTCTTGCGCAGGTCGAGAATGATGTTGGGCGAGCGCATACACTCGGTGCCGCGCGTAACGCTGGAGCCGCCCGCGTAAACATAGAGGTAAACGTGATTGCGCTTGGAAAATTCCACGAGTTTTTCCACGTCCTCGGTGGTGGAAGGATACACCACGGCGTCGGGAAGATTCTCGACAATGCCCTTCCTGAGGCGCATAATGTCAATCATCGTCTTGCCGTAACACACCTGCACGCGCTTGAATTCCTCGGTGGTGACGTTGTCGTCGCCGACGATTTCCCTGAGTTCTTCCAGTTGCTTGTCGGAAAGGCGGCTGGGCGCGGTAATATCCACCACTTCGTTGCCCACGTCCACCATTTCCTTGAAATCGTCGTCGGTGAGCCCGAACTGCTTTTTGATGAGTTTGTAAAGACCCTCTTTGGGACGTTTCCACGCCGCGGGGTCGCCCCATTTCATAATGGAGCGGTAACTTCTCTCCACGGGCGGTTCGGTAATCCACTTGGGCTCGAAATCTTTATAAGGTTTGGTTGACATAATTCTCCCTCCTGTCGTTTCAATCGGTATATATCGACGCCGTAGCGACGAGATTCACATCTGTTCCGACCACGCCTTTCACGACAACGTCGCCGCGGCGCAGTTTCTCGGTCACGAGGACGGTGTCGGCAACTTTCATAAGTTCGCCGATTTTGTCCTTGGGAATTTCGCCCGCCGTCCTCACGGGCAGGACGGGCATAGAAGGAAACACGGTCGCAACCGTGGTGCACACCGTGCGCATAGGACGGGTGCTTTCGGCAAGCGCGAACGCTTCGCCTTTTTTGCAGGTGTTGCCGGAGACGACTCCGTTCTCCACTTTCAATCTGCAGCCCTTGGGGCAAACGATACACACTAGTTCCATACCGCCACTCCTTCAGTTCTCCTCGAGCGAAACCTCGAGCACGCTCGCCGCCGTGAGCCCGAAAGAAGCGAAGTCCACTTCGATTCTCTGCATTTCGGGAGGACGGAGAAAAGCGAATTTCTTCTTGTAAACTTCCCTGCCGTCCGCAGTGATACGGAGAGTCGCTCTGTCCATATCTTTTGCGGAACGGAAGAACAACACCACCTTGTCGCAAGGTTTGGCGAGACATATGCGGTGAGGCACATACGAGAGTATTCCAGCCCCGCGCGAGAGCGCCACACACTCCCCGTCTTTTTCGCGAGCGGCAGCGTTTGCGCCCGCGCTTGACGCACATTCGGACACGTAATCCACCAAATCGAACACGTTAAGTGCGTTTCCTGCCGAATAGATACCCGCGACACTAGTTGCGTAGGATTGGTCGCAATCGGGGCCTTTGGTAAAGGGATTGATTTTTACGCCGAGGCTTTCGGCAAGTTCGTTTTCGGGAATGAGGCCCACCGAAAGTATGAGGGCGTCGCATTCCACAATGCGTTCGGTGCCTTTTATCGGGCGCATTTTGTCGTCGACCGCAGCAACTTCCACCGCCGTGAGCCTGTCGTTGCCGAACACCCTCGTCACCGTGTGCGACAGGTGAAGAGGAATGTTGAAATCGTAAAGACACTGGTGTATGTTGCGCGTCAGTCCGCTGGGCTCGGGCTTGACCTCGTATACTCCCTCGACTTCCGCGCCCTCGAGCGTGAGGCGGCGCGCCATAATGAGACCTATGTCGCCGCTGCCGAGTATGACGCATTTCTTTGCGGGCATTTTGCCCATAAGGTTTACGAAGTTCTGCGCCGTGCCCGCCGTGAAGACGCCTGCGGGACGGGTGCCCTGTATGAGCACCTGTCTGGCGGTTCTTTCACGGCAGCCCGTTGCAAGCACTATGCTTCTGCCGTAAAACGCGACTGCGCCTTCGCGACTGACGCAGTTCACGACAAATCCGTCCTCTTTCTTCTCTATTCCGGTGACAAAAGTCAGCGTGCGACACTCGATTCCGAGGTCGCGCACCGCGTCGATATATCTTTCGGCGTACTCGGGACCGGCAAGTTTTTCGCCGAACCGTATGAGTCCGAAACCGTCGTGCACGCATTGTTTGAGTATGCCGCCGAGCCGCGCCTCGCGCTCGATGACAACCACTTCGGCGCCCGCTTTCTTTGCACTTTCCGCCGCCGCCAGCCCCGCAGGACCGCCGCCGATTACCATAACGTCGTACTTTTTCATTCGTGCGCCTCCGCGTGTTTGGTATTGCCGAACAGTATATTGCTGCCCTCGTCCCCTTTGAGAACCTGCTCGGGGGCGATACCTTCGTGCTCGGCGATTATCTTCACCACGAGCGGCGAACAGAAACCGCCCTGACAACGTCCCATACCGGGACGGACGCGGCGCTTCACGCCGTCAACCGTGCAGACTTTGAGAGGCGACTCCAGCGCGTCGATGATTTCGCCTTTGCTTACCTCCTCGCAACGGCACACGATTTCGCCGTAGTCCGCATTCCGTTTTATGTACTCGGCTCTCTCCGCCTGAGACAACCCCGCGAGCCTGGGA
>USGA01000015.1 GCA_900554085.1 uncultured Clostridia bacterium
GGGCCGATACAGGTTGAGGCGGTGCATAGGATTTCCGTCTTCGACATACGCGAATTCGGTCACCGCGACTCCGCCCACGGAGCGTTGAGTGGCAATGCGCTTATTGTCGTGGTAAGCCATCTGGGCTCGCATTATCTTTGCCGCAAACCCCGCAAAACTCATTGTTCTCCTCCTCGGGCGACGCCTTGTCTTTGCCGTACGTTCGCCGCTTTCACCACACTATTCCGCGCCCGTCTCCGCAAGAGCCGCCCGGCGCGACGCCGCTAAAAACATAGTTTATATGCTCAAAAACACAAACTAAACCCGCATTTTTGCCAAAACAATTCCGACAAAACTTCAAGCGTTTCTATGCCCCGTTTATTGGATTATACCACCCCGCACTTCGCCGCACAAGACCGCCCGCGGTATTTTCGCTTGCCTTTCGATCATAATATGATATAATTCCAATTGCTCTCGGAACGACTTTGTTCGCTGTCGCTCCGACGGGGGTGTAACGGCTTCGACATTCGGTTTGAGGCGGAGTAAGCATACCGCAGGCTCGTCTGCGTCAAAAACGGAACGCAAATAATTAAACGCGAACAAAAATTCTGAGAACTCCTCTATGGAGTTCGCCCTCGCTGCATAATTTAGTCAGCGCGTCGCCGTCGGGTTTTCCGTTCCCCGACCAAGCGGCGTCATAAAAACGGACAACGCAATCCCAGCGCCCGGTAAGATTGCTGTTTCACGGGCTCATCAATCCGCGGCTTGCCGTTGTGCCAAGGTGCGAAAAATCCAAACATCGGCTAAGTATGTAGAAAGCGCCGTCAATGGTCGTCTGGACCGGGGTTCGACTCCCCGCACCTCCACCACGCGATACTCGGTCGATTCTTTTTGTGCACCACAATGAGTTTCGGTCGGGTATTTTTTTTGTTTTTTCAGATTGTATTTTGACAAATTCCCCCGCCCCTAACATTCTTGTTGCTGTCACTTGATGACAGGAAAAACGGGATTACTCCTCGGAGGAAGCGGAATTTTTGCGGGATTTGCGCAGCCTTATCGCCTGTGCCATAGAAAAAGCGGACACCGTAACTATGAGAAACCACAAAAGCGAGCCCGTGACTTCGCTCACCGTGAGCATAACGCCGTTGACTCCGTCTCCGAAAGTGTTTATCAGCACGTATTGCAACGATATGACGGAAACCAAAGCGTCTTTGAAATAAACGTCGCGGATTATCCTGACGCCAACGAATACGCGCCTTACCTTTATGCGGGAATGCTTTTCAACGTCTCCGTCAAATGGCTTGACGACGGTTGCGCCGCGCCCGAAGACGAAATCGCGCGGACGATAGTGGACGCAATCTACCCTTAACCCGCTCTCGCCACGAAGCCCGGATATACTGCCGTAACGTTTATGAACGTCAGGCGCAAAAACGCCGAACCGCAAAACGGATTCGGCGTTTGGTTTCGGTTGCAATAACCGTTCGGTAAAAATTCTGCGAATCAGGAGAAATATTCGCGGTAATAAGGCGCCCTCCCCCACGGAGCGCCGTCGGTGCGAGGCACGCCGTCACGCGCAAACGCGCACACCGCGTCCGTCATACGGCGGGAAAGTTCGCGGTCGTCCTCTCCGAAAGGACGGTGCGAACGCGACAACGTACCGAAAACGTACCACAGGTCGGAGGAATGCCAGGCGCCTTTCCTGCCGCCGCCCGGCGGTTCTTTGGAAAACATATACTGCCAGCAATCGGCGGGAGACTTCACGGCGTAACTCTTTGCCGCGGAACGCATAAGCGGCGCAATCAGGTCTTCGGACGTCACTCCTATGAGCGCGGGCAGTTGCCCGTCCCGCCCGAACGACTCGTATCTCTCCTTTCGCGCAATCACCCCGTCCATTGCGGGAAGCACGGCAAGTTGCATAAGCGGCGACGAATTGAACGCCTTGTTCCACGCGTCGAAAAGTTCTTTTGCGCCGAGCGTTTTCAGTTCCGCAAACGATTGTACGCCCGCACACCTGACCGTCTTTTCGGCAAGCCGCGCGGTAAGACGAGCGTTATGCGGACGGAACACTCCTTTGACGAAACCGCCGCCGCTCATCATAAACACTCTTTTAACAAGCGCTTTCACCCCGTCGTCGAGAGCGAGTATCTGCGTGGAAATCGCCCCCGCGCTCTGTCCCGAGAGGGTCACGTTGTCGGGGTCGCCCCCGAATGCGGAGATGTTCTCGTTCACCCACCTCAGCGCGGCAATCTGGTCGTGAAGACCGAGGTTATACGGCACGCTTCCGTCGGAGACGAACCCGAACACGTTGAGGCGGTAATTTACGGTGACGAGCGTCACTCCTCTCTTGCAGATTTCCTCTCCGTTGAAGGGCAATTCGTCGGAACTGCCGTGCGCAAACGCGCCGCCGTGCAAAAAGACCAGCACGGGAGATTTTTGCGCGTCGACGGGAGCGAAAACGTTGAGGCGCAGACAATCCTCTCCATACGCGAAAGAAAGTCCGCGGCGGAATTCGTTGTAATAAAAAGGCGAAAGCACGCTTTCGTCGTAATACGCCCTCCCCTGCGGACAACATTGCCCGAACACGAGTGCGTCGGCGACGCCGTCCCAGGTCCTCTTTTCGGGGACGCAGAAACGCTCCGCCGAAGCGTACGGCACGCCGCGAAACACTTTCATTCCGCGCTCGATGCTGCCGCGCACGGCACCGCAAGGCGGAGTCGCAATGCAAAATTCTTTCTGTTCCATAGATTCCGTATGTACGCCCGCAACCGCCCGCCCGATTTTCGGGCGGGCGGATTGCCCGGGACTCACTTTTCCTCGGATTCGACGTCCTTCCCCGCCGAGGGGTCTTCCGTTTCAAAGGAAACCGCGACGGGAACTCCTTCCATATCGTCGGGGAACTCGGGCACGTCGCTTATACCCGCGTCACCCATAACGCGCTGCCCCTGTATGCCGATTTCGCCCGCTTCGTAATGACGGCGCAAAGTCTCTTCCTTCTCGACCTGCAGTTGTGCCACGCGCTTCTTGGACAGCGGGCACCACACGAAGAGAATGAGCGCCATTATTCCGAACAGCACGGCGGGAATTATGGTCGCCATATCGTACATAACCGACAAGGTTTCGGCACTCTGCACCGAGCCCTTGGCGGTCTCGTAATTCATTGCGAGCAACGCGCCGTTGACTGCGACCGCGGCAATGACCTGACCGAGTTTGCGGAAGAACATAAAGGCGGAATAGGAAGTACCGTCCTCGCGCATACCCGTTTTGACCTCGATGTCGTCGATTGCGTCCGTTGCCATAGACCACACCTGCAGTATGATGAACGCCTGTCCGCAACCGCTGAGGAAGCAAAGAACGAGGAACAGCCACCACGCGTCGGGCATTGCGCCCTTGCAGGCGAACATAATGAGATTGGCGGCGGCCGCCACCGCTATACCGACGGCGCATATCTCTTTCTTGCCGAACCTGCGCACCAGTTTGGGAGTGAAGAACATCAGTATCGCCATAGGCGCGTAAGTGCAGACCGTGGCGACGGTGTTCATCCAGTTCTTGCCGAAGAAATCGTCGAAAAGATACAGGTAGTAACTGGTCGTGAACATCTGCGCGGCAAGCAGCAACATAGACGCGCAACTGACCGAGATGAAGGCACGGTTCCTGGACAAGGTTTTTATTATGCGCAAAGTCTCGCCCTTTTCACGCCTGGGGGCGGGTGCGGTGTTGACGCGTTCCTTGTTGAAGCGGAACGCCACCATAAGCATAACGAACGACAACAGCGACAGCACGATAACGCCGATAAGCACGGGCAGGTACTGCATATCCTGAATGACTCTGCCGTTTTCGCCTATGACGGGCTGACCGTCGACCATTCTGTCCGCATAACAGAAGGACGCAATCAGAATGACGGGAAGACTGCCCACGCCCGCGCCGACGGAGCGGAACACCGAAAGTTTGGTGCGCTCCTTTTCGTCCGTGGTGACGACGGAAGCGAGAGAGCCGTAGGGAATCTGAAGCGCCGTATAGCACATTCCGAACAGCACGTAAGTTACCGTGGCGTAAACCATCATACCCACGCTGCCCTCTTCCATTCCGGGCCACTTGACGAACATAAGAATGGACGCAATCGTAAGCGGTACGGAAGCGTACAGGAACCACGGGCGGTATCTGCCCCACCTGCTGACCTTGATGGTGTCGGCGATACGTCCCATAATGGGGTCGTTGATGGCGTCCCATATACGCGCGCCGACCATCATC
Source organism: uncultured Clostridia bacterium (assembly GCA_900554085.1). Taxonomy (GTDB): domain Bacteria; phylum Bacillota; class Clostridia; order Christensenellales; family CAG-917; genus Limadaptatus. Next base: position 4,228 of record USGA01000015.1, read on the forward strand.
AGCATTATGAAGAGCGGCCCGAGCCCGAAGATGTCGGTGTAGAACTTCTGCAACAGAGAAGTGACCAGACCGAACACCAGACAACAGGCGGTGTCGCCCAGGGCGTAGCCGATGTAATCGGGCATTTTCAACCCCGACGAACGGGCGATGAAACTTTTGTTTTCGCCCGATTCGGCGGTCGCGCCGTCCGCGCTCACGGCGACTTCGGCGACTTCACTGACGTTTTCACTCATAATTTACCCCTTTCCGCCGCTATGCGGCGATTTTGTACCTGATCAGCGCGCGACGCGCCCGTACGCGGGTGCTCCCGCAAAACCGCTTCACAATGTTATCTTCGCAAACAGCGAGGCAAATTCGCTGTTCTGCCTGTAGAATGCCACGGGTCTGCCGAGCGGCGCGGAGACCGTAATCCTCTTTCCGCCCGCCGCTCTCTCGCCGTCGAAGAATTTTACCCAGTCGCCCTGCGGCAGTGTGACCGTCCTGTCTTTGGCACCCTCCGTAACGACGGGTGCGACGAACACGTCAGACCCGAGCAGATACGCGTAGTCTTCCGAGTGCTGCGAGAAATCCCCGCTTTCGTAGAAGTCGGGACGCATAACGGGTATGCCCTGCCGCGCTTCGTCCATACACCTGACAAGATAAGGGGCGAGTGCGGCGTGCACCCGCGAAAGCGACGCGGTTATTTTCACCGTCCGCTCGTCGTACGGCTGAACGTTCACGTCGGGGCGAATGGTCTCGTGCGAACGCATAAGCGGCGAAAACGCGTTCATCTCGGTCCACCTGACCAGAAGTTCCGGACTGCGGACGAGCGAGGCGAAACTTATGAACCCGCCGACGTCGCTGTGTACTGCCGCAAACCCGGAAAATCCGAGGTTGAACGTGGCGGGAATAACGCACGGCATACCGTAGTCGCGCGTGAAATCCGTGTGTTGGTCGCCGTTCCACATAACCGTGGAATACTCCTGCACTCCATTGTAACCCGAACGGGTGAAAAAGAAAACGTCTTTCCCGCGCGGGTGCGAATCGACCGCCTCGCGATTTATTTTCGCCCACAGAACGGGCCATTCGTTGTGCATTTCGGCAGGGTCGCCGCTGTGAAGCACGCTGTCCACGGGCAGATATTCCCCGAAGTCCGCCATATAGCCGTCCACTCCGCGGTCGAGCATATTTTTCTTTATCAGGGTCTCTTTTATGAATTCGGCCGCCGCGGGGTTCGTGAGGTCGAGCATACCCGCGTCGAACGTGGTGGACTTGATGTGGTATATCTCGCCTTTGACGTTGCGAATGAGCATTCCTTTTTCGGCACACTCGTTATAAAGTCTGCCCCCCTTGACAAGGTAAGGATTTATGTACGCCAGGAAGCGCACCCCTTTTTCGTGCAACGCGCGCACGGTATCGTCGAAATTCGGATATAGTTTTTCGTCGGCTTCCCAGTTCCAGTAAACCTGCTTGCCGACGGCGGTCACTTTTCTGCCGCTCCAGTCCTGAGACCACACTCCGCACACTTTAACGTCGTTTTTGAGCAGATAATCAACCTTTTCCGTCACGCGAGCCGAACCGCCCTGCACGGCGACTATCATTCCGTCGTGGCACCATTCCGGCAGGCGGACGTTCGAGGGAGTGTGCCGCGCAAGCGACTTCGCCACGCTCGCGAAATCCGCACCCGCCGTGAAAAACACGCTTTTCGGGCACTCCGCGAAACGGAACACGGAAACGTCGTCCGAGGTGAAATCCGCGACACCGTACGAGGACGTTTCAAAACGCAGCGCGTATTTTCCGCTGCTGGTGTAGGTGCTCATAGGGCTGTAGGTGCGAATGTAGGAATGGGGTTTTTCCTTGTAGGGAACGAATTTGAAAACAGTTTTCAGAACGACGGGCGGCACCACTATATGTTCGGAGACGAGGTTGACTATTTTCTCCCCTTTCATATTCAATTGCCTGAACTGTTCGCCGCCGCCGAATATGCCTTCGCCCGTAACCGCGGCAAAACGCATTTCCGTCATAAACCTGCCGTTCGGGCGGAAATTTATGTTCAGCCCGCCGCAGTCTTCCGAAAAAGAAAGTTCGACTGCGTATCCGCCTCCCGAGAACGACAACACGTCGCCCGAGGCGCCGTCGAGCATAAGCGGCGTGCGCTTGCCGCGCTTTTCTTTCACTTTGAAACTGCCGTGAGATGAACGGTAGGAAACCTTGCCGTCCGTAACGGTGACGAACGGATTTTGCGGGGTGTGTTCAAACACCTTTCTTCCGCCGTAAAACAAAGTTACGGCGTCACCCTGTCGTATGAGTCTCATAATTTTCCCCCTTCGCCGCAATGCGGGAGTACTCCTCTTTCTCCCAATCCTTGCGAACGATTTTGCCTTTGTTTATCTTGCCGCGGAGGGCTATCGCAGCCGCTCCGCCGAGTACCAGCACCATTCCCGCCGCCTTGAGCCAGCCGAAAGCCTCGTCGAAGAACAGCACTCCCGCCGCACAGGTCAGAACCGGCACGAACAGCAGATAGAGTTTGACCACCCACACGGCGTGACGGCGCAGATTCCGGTAATAGAAGACGTAAATCAGCGTCTGACCGAGCCCGCCTCCGAGCAAGGCGAATACGTGCCACGTCTCGAACCGCAATTCCCCCAGCGTGCGGAAGTCTCCCGCCGCCAGCGCGCTCACCGTGAACAGCACCAGCACCACGAAATTGTTGTAGTATCCGATGACGTCGGAATCGGCTCCCAGCCTGTCCTGCGCCTCCTTTATGACGAACGCGTTTGCCGTCACCGACGCCGCGCTCGCTATGAAAAAGAGGTCGTACCAGTTGAATCCCGCGGAAGTGAAATCGATGTCGAGCACCATTATCACGCCGCCCAGCATAACCGCGGTAGCCACCCAGTCCGAGGCGTAAAGCCTTTCGCGGAACAGCAACGCGGCAACCACGTTTGCCATAAGAATGTCGGTCTTGAGCAACACGGTGCCCGTCCCCACCGAGCCGTATCGGAAGCCGAGATTGGCAAAGGTGTCCAGCATATACCCCAACACGCCTATGACCAGAAGCACGAGCGCGGTTTTCCCCTGCTTGAATATGAGGGCGAATTTGCCGCGCGCCAGCATATATACGGTGAGGAATATCAGCGCGCCGGCACGTAGCAACATCCCCGCCGCAAACGCCGACCCGGTAAACTCCACCGCCCAGTCGGACGCGAGATAGTAGGACGTCCACGCGACTATCATTCCCACTATGCAGAAAATATCCGCCGCCGTGCCTTTATTCGTTTTCATATCTCGTGAGCGCGATATTCGCACCCGAAACTCCCGCCTTTCCCCCGGCGGCGATGCCCGCCGTGTTCTCGGGGTGCACGAGCAACCATTTGTTGACGGCGCGCAACGTGCCGTCAATACCGCCCGCCAACGGAGCGTTTGTCCCTCGCGGAAGTATTATCGCCGCCGCGAATTTTTCGTGCACGGCAAGCGGAGCAAGATGCAGCGTTCCCGCGCAAAGTTCCACGGCTTCGCCCGCGTCCAGCGCAAGCGCAACGGCACGGGAGGAATCGTAAACGTCCGCGTCTATGTCCCTCGAATCGCCGAGGATAAGCACGCAATCCGTGCAGGCTACCACCACTTCGGAAGACTTGTGCCACTCCACTCCGTTCATTTTTTTGCCGTCGCCGAAACACCAGCCCGCCTGAACGGGCAACTCGGCGAAGACTCTTCCGCATATCTCCTCCACCGCCGCTGTTCTCTCGAGGTCGGGAGCGCTTGCGACATAGCGGTTGCCGTCGCCGTATAGCAGCGAACGGGAAAGAGCGACGATTTCACGGGTGTCGACGTCCACTTTTCTGAAAAGCGGACTTTCGTCGCCCGAGGTCATAACGACGACATCCACGTTGAATTTCGGTCTGTTCATATTTTCTCCGTGCCCGTAAGCCTTGCGAAGATGTCGAAGGCTTTGGAGAAATCGCCGTACACCACGGAGACGTGGTGGGCTATTCCGCCGTATATTATTCTGTCAAGCACCTCGCTTGCGGGACGGTCGAAGCGCACCTTTGCGTAGGTGCCCGTGAGCAGTTTTTCCATAGGCACCGCCTCTCCGCTCTCGGTGTAAAGTCTGTATTGCCCGTTCACGCTGTCGAGACGCGCCATATCGACCCTTCCGCACTTGAGCACGAAGCCCGCCGTTACACCCTTTCCGCCCGCGAAATATGTGTCGAGGGTGGCGTTGCAACCTTTGTCGCACAGCGCGCGGGGCGCCACTCCGCAATGCCACATAAGCGCGGTGTTCTCGTCGGGATTGACTTGCGACACGTCCGCCATAAAGGGGGTTTCCGCTCCCGCCGCCTTGTGGCAAATCATCGTGAGAGCGCAATCAACGTCGCCCTCGCAGGCGAACAGCAAACCGTCGTCCTGCAGAAGCGACATCGACGCACAAGGCGCGATACCGTAGGTGGCGGCAAACTCCGGCCAGCAACGCACGGCAACCGCCGAGAAACCGCGTTTCTCGGCAAACGTGCGCAACGAAGCGCACAACGAAGCGACCTTTTCTTTCTGCGTCTCGGTAATGCCGCCGCAGTCGAAAAGTTTACCCGCCCTTGCGAGATACTCCGCGGCAAGGTTTTCTTCGGCGGGGAAAGAGAACGCCTCGGACAGTTCGCAGAATTCCACCGAACAACCGTATTTGCGGTAAAGCGCAAGTTCGTCCACGTCCACGTTGTAGAAACCGTGAGCGCGAGAGCCCAGCACGCATATACGCCCCTCTCGGAGCGCGGAAATCATACGCACGGCGTCCAGCCAGTCCTCGTCGATTTTTTCGGACACGCTGTAGGTGAAATCCCTGTAGCCGCTTTTGTACAGATTGGAGGCGTTGAGGTTTACGCCGCACACGGAATTGAGGCGTATTTTCCCGCCGTTGTAAGGCAGTTCGGGCAACCCCCACAGCAAAAGAGGTTTGTCACAACGCTTCTTGATTTCGAGCGCGAGAATACCGAGATGGAACGTACCCGAAATGATTGCCACCGCTTCCGCTCCCTCACGGCGCAGAAAATCCCCTGCAGCCACCGCTTCGTCCTGAAGCATAACAGGCTCGGGATACGCCGCCACTTCGAGGTCGTCGCGGGCCTTCAGGTCGGCGACGATGCCGCGATAGATTCCTTCGGCCGCCTTGTAGTCAAACGTGTTTCTGGTCAGACAAACCGTACCGATTCTTATTTTTCTTTTTGCCATAATAACTCCTTGCGACGTTCGGGCGCCTAGATGCCGAACAGTTTCTCGAGCATCACGTGCCGCGCCCCCGAAAACGCCTTTACCTTCCTTTCGTCGCCTATGCGCGCCAGCGGGAAATC
>USGA01000016.1 GCA_900554085.1 uncultured Clostridia bacterium
ATATATTATAGAACCGTACATTTCAAAAAGCAAGAAATCGGAGGAACCGATTTTGAAAATCACCGCCGTAATCGCGGAGTACAATCCGCTCCACAACGGGCACTTCAAAATGCTCAAAAAAGCGCGCCGAGAGACCAAACCCGACGCGCTCGTCGTGGTTATGAGCGGCAGTTTCACGGAGCGCGGCGATATATGCGTAGCCGACAAGTACACCCGTGCTCAATGGGCGCTCGAGGCGGGCGCCGACCTCGTCATAGAATTGCCCACGGTCTACACCATAGCCCCCGCACAACGGTTTGCGGAAGGGGCGATAAAAACGCTGTCTATGCTCGGGGAATTCACCCTGTGCTTCGGCACCGAAACAAAGGAACTCGAGGAACTCGGTTACGTTGCGGAGTTTATGCAAAGCGAATCGCGCGATATGCAGTTTATGCTCCGCGACTATCTCTCCCAGGGCTACTCCGTTGCCAAGTCCCGCACCCTTGCTCTGGAACGCATAAGCCCGGACATCGCCAACCTGGTGCAATCGCCCAACAATATACTGGGCGTCGAATACATCAAGGCGGGGTCGCGTTACGGCGACAGAATTTCCTTCCACAGCATAGAACGCAAGCCCGACAACAACAAGACGATTGTCTGCTCCACCAAAATCCGCACGCTTATGGAAGAGGGCAAGGATTATTCGGCTTTCGTGCCGGAATTCGTCAAAATCGACTCCCCCACCGATTCCGAAAAATACGGCACGGTGTCCACTTACGCGATGCGCACCAAGACGGTGGACGAACTCGCAGAAATCGCGGGAATCTCAGAAGGTATGGAAAACAGGATTGTCAAAACGGAGTTCAACAACTTCGCGGAATTCCTGCGCCTCACCACACGGCGTTACACCCGTTCCACGATAAAACGCATAGCCGCGTCGGCTACCTGCGGGGTTACCAAAGACCTCGTCGCGCTTGCGGCGGAGGAAAAGCCCTATACCACCGTACTCGCCGTGTCCGAAAAAAAGAAAAAGGCACTCTTCCCCTTGCTTGCGGCGTCCGACGGCTACTTTTTCTTCAAGCCGTCAGACTGCCCCGAAGGACACCCGATTCGTCCGCTTATCGACCTGGACGAACGCGCGGCCAAAATTCTGAGGTTGTGCCGCCCTTGAAATCTGTCCTCTCAAAAGAGGGGTTTTATTCGCACAAAAGCGCGCGTTAAACCGTTTTTCGCGCATTGAGAAGCACTTTCTGCACATTAAGTTCAAGGAGGGATTTATGGGTCTCAAACAGAAAATCGTATCGTCGGTCACACGCGTTGTGTCCCGTCTTATGGGCGGTCTTTCTCAGGACGAAAACGGCGGAACAGTCAATGCGGAACCCTTCGTCGGCATGCCCGAAGCGGCTCGCGCCGCCGCGGCGGAAGGCTCCGTACTGCTCGTCAACGACGGCGTCCTGCCTCTGTCCGCCGACAGCAAAGTCGCCCTCTTCGGCAGGGTGCAGACCGATTGGTTCTATGTCGGATACGGCTCAGGCGGAGACGTCCGCACCCCCTATCTCGTTTCGCCCGTCGAGGGCTTGCTGAACGCGGGAGTGAAACTGGATTCCGAATTGCTGGACAAATACAGACAGTTTGCCGATAAATATCCCGCCGACCACGGCTTCTGGGGACATTGGCCGTACTCGCACCCCGAAATGCCCGTTACCGAAGAGGAAATCCGCGCCGCGGCGGCACGCAACGACGTGGCGGTCGTTTGTATAGGACGCTCTGCGGGAGAAGACCGCGACAACAAGGCAAAACGCGGCAGTTATTATCTTACTTCAGCCGAAGAAAAATTGCTGAAGGACGTTTCGTCTGCGTTTGAAAAGACGGTCGTCGTGCTGGACATCGGCGCGATTATGGATATGTCGTGGTGCAGGAAATACCACGTTTCCGCACTTCTCGTGGTCTGGCAAGGCGGAATGGAAGCAGGCAACGCCCTTGCCGACGTGCTCACGGGAAAAGCCGAGCCGGGCGGCAGATTGACCGATACCGTGGCGCTCCGCCTTTCCGACTATCCGTCCTCTTCAGATTTCGGCGGAAAGCAGTTCAACAACTACACCGAGGACATTTACGTCGGCTACCGCTATTTCGAAACCTTCGCTCCCGAAAAGGTGCTGTTCCCGTTCGGCGCCGGCAAGGGCTACACGTCGTTTTCCGCCGACTTGTCGTCGCTGTCGCTGGACGGCACCAGAGTGACCGCGAAAGTCAAAGTAATCAACGTAGGCGACCGTGTCGGGCGCGAAGTTGTGCAACTTTATATGCGCACCCCTTCCGCTATGATTCCCACGCCGCACCGCGTGCTCGCGGCATTTGCGAAAACGCCTTCGGTTAATCCCGGGCAAAGCACCGAAGTAACTCTTGCGTTCGACCTTTGCGACTTTGCCTCTTTCGACGAAGCCGACAGCCGTTATATGCTCGAAGCGGGAGAATACCTCTTCTTCCTGGGCGGCGACGTCCGCTCCGCTCTCCCCGCGGGCAGCGTTTTCCTCGACGGCAACTATTACAAGCAGACCGTATCCGCTTCCGCTCCCGTGAGACGTTTCTCCCGCCTGACCGAGCGTGACGGAAAACCCGTGCGCGAACACGTTCCCCTCTCTAAAGTCAACCTCAGGAACCGTATCCTCGACAATATCCCCGCAGTTCTGCCCTCCTGTAAAGACGCCGTGACGTTCGACGACGTGCGCGAAGGCAAACGCACCCTGGAGGAATTCGTGGCGACGCTGTCTTTCGACGAACTGGAAGCCATATCCCGAGGCGATTTCATTATGAACAGCCCTTTGGGCACCGCGGGCAACGCGGGAGTGCTGGGCGGCACCTGCGCTTCTCTGCGCGAAAAGGGAGTGCCCGCAATCACCACCACGGACGGCCCCTCGGGACTGCGTCTGAAAGCCTCCTGCTCCCTGCTCCCTTCGGCGGCGGTGCTGGCTTGCTCGTGGGACGTCGATTTGGTCTGCAATCTCTGCACTCTGTTGGGACGGGAAATGTCCGAAAAAGGTTCCGACGTCGTTCTCGCCCCCGGTATGAACATTCACCGCAACCCTCTTTGCGGACGCAATTTCGAATACTTCTCCGAGGACCCGCTCATCACGGGTAAAATAGCGGCGGCTTACGTCCGCGGCGTGCAGTCCTCCCGCGTTTCCGCCTGCCCCAAACATTTTGCGTGCAACAATCAGGAAGTCCGACGTTGTTACAACGACTCGCGCGTGTCCGAGCGTGCTCTCAGGGAGATTTACCTGAAAGGCTTCGAAATCGTCGTCAAAGAGGCAAAGCCGCGTTTCGTAATGACTTCGTACAACAAAATCAACGGCGTGTGGGGACACTACAATTACGACCTCTGCACAACCGTACTTCGCGGCGAATGGGGCTACCGCGGCGCCGTTATGACCGACTGGTGGATGCGCTATTCGTTCAGCCCCGAATTCCCGAGCGTACGCGACAACGGATACCGCGTGCGCGCTCAGGTCGACATACTTATGCCCGGCGGAAAACGTTTCGGCAAACACAAACCCGACGGCACATTGCTCGAGAGCGTGGGCAAACGCGACGGTTTGACGCTTGCCGAAATGCAACGCACCGCCCTGAACGTTCTCCGCGCGGTGTTGCCGTTGCGCGGTTCCGACAAGCAATAGGGCGAACGCCGTTCAGCCAGTGCGTAAAGAAACAAGACTAAAAAGCAACCTTCGGGTTGCTTTTTTTGCCGCAACCGTCACTTGTCCCCTTGCCTTATATTTCGGAGAGCGACGGCATATATTACGGTGTGAAAAAAGCCTTCCCCGTCATTGCCGTGACAATATTTATGGTGCTTATAGCAGTCAAACCCGATTATTTTTCGGCCTCTGCGGCGCGCGGGCTGGCATTGTTCGCAACGTCCGTACTGCCCTCGGTCTTTCCGTTCTTCTTCTGCTCCACTTTTCTGACCGCTATGGGCGCGGCGAAAGCGCTTTCGCGCATAGGCGCGAAGCCCGTACGCGCGCTTTTCAACGCTCCGCCCGAAGGTGCGTATGCGCTCACAATGTCTATGCTGAGCGGCTATCCCGTGGGAGCGGCAGTAACCGCCGACCTCTACGAGCGCGCCGCCATCGACGACGATTCCGCAAGAAAAATCGCCTCTTTCGCATCCACGTCGGGCCCCGCTTTCGTGTTGGGCATGGTGGGCGGGGTGCTGTTCGACTCCGCTGCCGTCGGCGCGCTGCTGCTCGGTGCGCATTTCCTGTCCGCTCTGCTCGTAGGCGTTATTTTCAGAGGGCGAAAAAACACGGGAAACGGAAGAGCGACAAAAAAAACCGACAAATTCCCGAAGCGCATCGGAAACAGGCGCGCCCGCGTCAAGGACAATTTCCCTCATCATCTCTCCGATACAAACGTTAAAACCGAAACGGCATCAACCGACAACCCGTCTGCCGCCGCTCAATCGGAAAAGCGTGCCGCAGTATTTGCGCTCGACACGGACAATGCGCTCAGCGACAGTATTCGCTCTTCCACACTCGCTATGCTTGCGGTGGGAGGATACGTGGTGCTGGGGAATATGCTTGTGGACGCTCTCGCGTTGACAGGGCTCGAAAACGCAGTATACAGCCTGTTGCCGAGAGAAGCGGCGCAGGCATTGCTCGCTTTCGCATTCGGAGCGATAGAAATGACGCGCGGTTGTCTGACCGCATCGGACGTATCGTATCTGCCCGTAGCCGCCGCGACGACCGCGGCGTGCATATCGTTCGGAGGACTTTCCGTTATGCTGCAAAGCCACGCTTTTCTGTCGCGTTGCAAAATCAAGATTCCTTCCATATTGCTTCGAAAATCCGTACAGGCGATTCTTGCTTTTGCAATAACCTATTTAATCTTTCTCCCCTTTCGACAAATTCTGACATAATACATTGACTATTGGCAAAATATAAATTTATGCTGTCTCCGAAAGAGGGGTTCCCGCTCACTGTCGGAGGTCAGATAAAATGTTGAAAAATTGGAGCAACATCGCGCTTGTTGCTGTTTCGCATACGCAAAAACTGCTGGACGAACTCGATTTCGCCTTCAATTCCCGATTATCGTCCGCTTTCGGGAGTATTCATCTTAAAAACGGAGTGACCACGGAACAGTTAGTCCGCGAAATGCTGAACATCAATCATTCCAAGCGAAAGATAACGGAATTGAAAAACGCCGTCGAGACTTCTCTCGCCTCTCTCGACGCGAATCACAGGGATATCCTCACAAAAAGAATACTTTCCAAGATGTCGTTCAGAGAAATTGCCGATGCGGACTGCATCTCTCTTCGCACGGCTTTTCGACGTTTCGAGAGCGCGCAACTCGCGCTGTTGCGGGCGTTGCGAAGGCAGGGGTACAGCGAAGAACGACTGACGATAGAGTTCGCCGAAATTCCACAACTCGCCGCTATAGCCGAAAGACTTGGCGGCGAAAATTATTTTGTGGCGAGCAGGGAGTGACTTCACCGCCCTTTTTGCCGTCGGCAACGCGCTCACCGCGCGCCTGTTCCGCAGGCATTGAGAAATATCGCAAACTTAAAAGAAAACGCCCCAAGAGGGGCGTTTTTGTTTAGGTTTCCCGCGCATTGAGGGTGCGCGCTTGTTCACTTCGCAAAGCGTTTCATATAGTAAGCGTATTGCGCGAATACTATGCCTGCGTCTTCCAGTTCCCTGTTCCAACGCTTGACCCACTCGAAAGTGCAGTATCCGTCATATCCGTTGTAAAGGAGCGTTTCGATGGCTTCCTTTACGGGCACGTCGCCGTATCCCATCATCTTGTAGGCAACCTTACCTTTCTCTATAACGCTGTCCTTGAGATGAACGTATTTGATTTTGCCGCCGAGATTGGCGACCGTTTCGGCAATGCTTTCGTCGTTGAACCTGTAGGGGTGATGCACGTCCCACAGCGCGCCGCCGCCTTCGCCCGCTTCGTCGAGGAAAGCCGCGAGTTTAGCCGTGTCCACGAAAAGCCCGTTGGTCTCCATAAGAGGAGTGACTCCCGTGCCTTTTGCGTATTCCACGACTTCGGCGTATTGTTTCCTGCACAATTCGATGTCTCCGCCGTCGAAGTAGGGTTTATCGGTTGACATAACGCGCACGAATTCCGCCCCGACTTTTGCCGCGAGGTCGATATAAGCCTTGGCTTCGTCCACGCTCTTGCCTTTTACGGAGTGGTCGGCAAGCGCGGCACCGGAGGTGAGCATTGCGATTTTTATGCCCGTCTCGTCGAGCAACTTCCCGGTTTTTGCGAAATCGACGGTGAGTTCGGGCGCGGCGGGAGCGTAAATCTCGCCGCCTATTCCTCTTATTTCTATTGCGTCGTAACCGAGGTCTTTTGCGGCGGACACTATGTCGCCGAACCTCCAGTCAGGGCAGCCTATGGTCGAAAAACAAAGTTTCATACTTCCCTCCTTATGCCGTCTCGATGCTGGCGGCTTCTTGCAGTTTGAGGATTTCGATTGCCTCTTCGCGCAGTTTGAATTTCTGAATTTTTCCGCTCGCCGTCACGGGGAAAGCGTCCATAAAACGCACGTAACTGGGCACTTTGTGACGCGCCATATGAGATTTGACGAGGTCTTTGACTTCCTGTTCGGTCATCGTCTCGCCTTTTTTCAGAATAATGCACGCCATAACCTCTTCGCCGTACTGTTTGCTGGGAACGCCTATGACCTGCACGTCGCTGATTTTGTCGCAGGTATAGAGGAATTCCTCAAGTTCTTTGGGATAGATGTTTTCGCCGCCGCGGATAATCATATCCTTGATACGGCCGACTACTTTGTAATACCCCTCTTCGTCCACCGTGCAGAGGTCTCCTGTATGCAACCAGCCTTCCTCGTCTATCGCCTGCTTGGTGGCTTCGGGCATCTTGTAGTAGCCCTTCATTATATTGTAGCCGCGTGCTACGAATTCGCCGGGGGTGCCGACGGGCACTTCCTTGTTGGTCTCGGGGTCGACGATTTTGCACTCCACGCCGGGGAACGCCCTGCCGACGGTGGAAACGCGCTTTTCGAGAGAATCCGTCGTGGTGGTCATAGTGCAACCGGGCGACGCTTCGGTTTGACCGAAAACTATGACTATGTCGCGCATATTCATCTTGTCAACGACCTTTTTCATAACTTCGATGGGACAAGGCGAACCCGCCATTATGCCCGTGCGGAGCGTAGAGAAATCGAACTGGTCAAAGGAAGGATGCTCCAACATCGCTATGAACATCGTAGGCACGCCGTGCACCGCCGTGCAGTGCGCCGTGCTGATTGCGTTCATAACGGGTACGGGGCTGTATGCCTCGACGGGCACCATTGTCGTGCCGTGCGTGACGCACGCCATAGTGGCAAGCACCAGTCCGAAACAATGGAAGAAAGGAACCACTATACACAGTTTGTCCTTATCCGTGAACGCCATTCCGTCGCCTATGGTCTTTCCGTTGTTGACGATATTGTAATGCGTGAGCATAACGCCCTTGGGGAATCCCGTGGTGCCCGAGGTGTACTGCATATTTATGACCTCGTGGCAGTTGAGGCTCTGCTCTCTTTCGCGGAACTCGGCGTCGTCGAACTGCTCGCCGAGTTTCATAAGTTTCTCGAAACTCATCATACCCTGAGGGGCGTTGCCGTCGGCAAAGATTATCCTGTCGAGGAAAGGCAGCGACGGGTGCGAAACCTTGCCGTCGACGGCGGTTTTGATTTCGGGCACCAATTCGTTTACGATATCGACGTAATTGCTGTCCTTGAATCCGCCCATCATCACAAGCACCTTGGTATCGGATTGTGTGAGCAGGTATTCGAGTTCGAAAATTTTGTAGTTGGTGTTTACGGTGACGAGGATTGCGCCGCACTTTGCCGCCCCGAAAAGCGTGAGCAGCCATTCGGGAATGTTGGTCGCCCATATTGCGACCTTGTCTCCCTTCTCAACGCCGAGGGCCATAAGACCTTTGGCGACTTTGTCGGTGTCTTCGTCGAATTCGCGCCAGGTGCGCTTGTAGTTACGCGTGGTATATTCCACCGCGGTGGCGTCGGGCATATCGTGAGCGAGACCGCTTATAATCTGCCCCAAAGTTTTTTCCGATGTTTGCATATATTCCTCTAATTATTGCTGATTTTGATTCCGAGGAAGTGCTCGATGTTAAAGAGTTTCCACGGGATTTCGTCGGGCGGGTAAACCCTGAAGTCCATAACTTTGCCGCTTACGGGGTGGGCAAACCTGAGTTCGGTCGCCCACAAACATAGCGGGAGTTTGAATCTTTCGCCGTGACCGTACTTGACGTCGCCTAGCACGGGCGTGCCGTTTGCCGCCATCTGCACTCTTATTTGATGAGCCCTTCCCGTAACGAGATTGACCCACAACAGGCTGACGTTGTTTTTCTTGTCCTCGGAAAGCACCTTATAGTCCAGTTCGGCATACTTGGCGCCCTCGGTGAGTTCGGGAACGACCGCAACGGTATTGCGCTCCGGGAACTTCTTGAGCCAGCAACGGAGTTTGTCCTGTTTGAAACGCGGGCAACCCTCGACGACGGTGAGATACTTTTTCTCGACCTCGCCTTCGCGAATGGCTTCGGAAAGACGGGACGCCGCCTTGGAAGTCTTGGCAAACACCATAACACCGCCCGTCGGACGGTCGAGACGGTGCACCAACCCGAGATAAGCCTCGCCGGGCTTGTTGTAAGTCTCGACGAGATACCTCTTGAGCAGGGTGAGCATATCGGGGTCTCCCGACTCGTCTTCCTGCACGGGCACTCCCATAGGTTTGACCACCACAAGCAGGTGGTTGTCCTCGTAGATAATCGGAATGTCTTTGTAATCCATATTGTCCTGCGATTTACTGCGATTTTATCTTTGTTGCGTATATGGCGGTTTTATCGTGCGAATTGCGTCGCACAACCGCTCGTTTTGCAGTTGGTGATTGTCTGCCTCTTTCAGCCGAAAGTGGCGAACGCCGTGCACCCCTGCGGCAGAATCAGTCCCTCTTCGGTCGGCAGACCTATTTCGTCGGAATCGATTTGCGCATTGTCGGGCAGCGCGAGTTTGAGTATGTTTGCCATAACTCCGGGTTGCAGTCCCGTGGTATAGGAATTGAGGCACACGAACAGCGGATTGTCCGACAGCACCTCGGCGACAAGCGACATAAGGTCGCCTATCCCTTCCTCTATCTTCCACTTCTCGCCGTTGGGACCTCTGCCGAAACTGGGCGGGTCGAGAATTACCGCGTCGTAACGGCGACCGCGCCTGAGTTCCCTCTGCGTGAATTTGAAACAGTCGTCCACTATGTAGCGCATACGGGAGGAGTCCAGTCCGTTCATTCTGACGTTTTC
>USGA01000017.1 GCA_900554085.1 uncultured Clostridia bacterium
CCTTGAGGCCGCGGCGCATGGAACTTTCGGAAAGTTTTCCTTTCTTCCCGCCTATCGCCGCCGCAACCGCAATCAGTTCGGCAAAAGTCCTGTTTTCCCTTCGTATTCCGCTTTTCATAGCCCTGCGGACTTACTTGTCCGCGCCCTCTTCCGAAGAGTCGTCCGCGACGCTCGCCGCCGCCTGCACGCTGCCGTCTTCTTTCGGAGCGGATTTTGCGTTTGCCGCCGCGTCTGCGAGGACGTGTTTGTTCTTCACCATATAACGGAGCCCCGAATAGACGGTGAGCACCGCGCCGAGGTAGAACACTATCTCGCCGATGTACATAATCACTTCGTGCACTCCTCCGAGAATGAGGAACGCCACGCCGACGTCAAGCAACACGGTTTTGATTTTGCCGTAGATGTCCGCGGCGAGCACCAGCCCTTTGCTGGCGGCGATTGCGCGGAAAATGCTGACCGTGAGTTCGCGAGTGAGAATGAGCCCGCCGAGCAGGGCTATGACCAGCATATCGTACGGGAACACTCCTGCGGGAGCAAGGCTGAAGTCGCGGAAAAACACTATGAGGAACAGCATAACCACGATGACTATCTTGTCCGCGAGCGGGTCGAGGAATTTGCCGAGCGCCGACACCGTACCGGTCTTTCTCGCGATGTGCCCGTCCACGAAATCGGTGGAGCAAAGCACGGCAAAAAGCACGCAGGACGTAATGAGCAGAGGCAGATACAACGATTCCACCAGCATACCCGCTATATAAAGCGCCACTGTGGGCACTATAAGCACGATTCTTGCAATGGTAATCTTAGTCGCTAAAGTCATACCGTTTTTCCGATGAGGTCTATTCCGTCGGCGTCCGTGACCTCAACATTGTAATATTCGCCGATATCCACCGTGCCGTCCGATATGAAAAGCACCACGCTGTCGATGTCGGGCGCCTGCCTGTCGGTACGACCGTAGAAGCATTGTCTCTTGTAGTCTATGCCTTCGTACAGCACACGCAGAATTTTGCCTTTCTGCGCTTTGGCGTTGCGGGTTATGACCGACTCTTCGACGGCTCGCAATTCCTTCGTGCGGGAGCGTATGACCACCTGCGGCAGATGACCTTTCATTCTGTCCGCCGGAGTGCCCTCCTCGCGCGAATAACCGAATATACCCGCAAAATCAATTTCCGCCTCCGCAATGAAATCGCGCAGTTTCGCGTGCGCCTTTCTGCTCTCTCCGGGGAATCCCGATATGAAAGAGGTGCGCATCGTTATGCCTGCTTCCTTGACCTTGCGGACGAGTTCGCGCGTCTTTTGTTCGTCGGTGTGGCGATTCATACGTTTCAGCACTTCCGTGTCGACGTGCTGAAGCGGTATGTCTGCGTAACGGCACACCTTATCCTGCGTGGCGATGAACTCGATGAGTTTATCGTCCACCATTTCCGGCTCGAGATACATCAGTCTTATTCTGTCGAACCCCAGACCGCAAAGTCCCTTTACCAGGGGAATCAGCCTGGGCTCTCCGTAGATATCCGTGCCGTATCTCGTCACGTCCTGCGCCACCAGTATAAGTTCCTTGACGCCGTCGTCGGCAAGCCTTTCCGCCTCTTTGAGCAGGTTCTCCTCCCTCTCGGAGCGGTATTTCCCGCGTATGGACGGAATGGCGCAGTAGGTGCAGTGGTTGGAACAACCTTCGGCGACTTTCAGATAGGCGTAGTGGTTGGGAGTGGTGACAATGCGCTCGGGATAATAGAGGTCGGCACCTTTGCAAAGCCCGTATTTTTCACCGCGCGCCGCGCTTTCCACGGCTTCGGCAATGTGGTCGTAATCGCCGATGCCGAGAAAAACGTCCACTTCGGGAAACCATTTGGCGAAATCGCCGTGATACCGTTCGGGGAAACAACCCGTCACGGCAATTCTGAGTTCGGGACGCCGCTCCTTGAGCGCCGCGACCGACAATATTTCGTTTATGGCTTCCTGTTGCGCTTCTTTAGTGAACGCGCAGGTGTTTATCACGATAAGGTCGGCGTCGTCCTCGGTGGGGACAATGGTATGTCCCGCCGCGGCAAGCCTCGCCAACATCTTTTCGGTGTCCACCCTGTTCTTATCGCACCCCAGGGAAATCGCTCCAATTTTCATCTGTGTCTCCGTATTCTCCGCCCTTATTCTTCGCCGCCGTCTTCCTCGCCGCCGCCGTTTTCAAGCGCGTCGAGTTCTTCTTCGGAGATACACACGCGATGTTTCTTGGTCTCGGCGTCGTACTCGATAAGCCCCATATCTTTCATTATGTCGAAAATCTTTGCGGCTTTGGGGAAACCGAGACTGAGTTTTCTCTGCATACTCGAAATGGTTATGGGCGTGCCGTCCAGCCCCATACGCACGGCGTCGAACACCTCGGGAGGCATCCCGCCCGCGCTCTTGCGGCCGCCGCTTCCTTTCTCCGCCCTCTTCTCCTCTTCGGGGTCGACGGGTTCCTTGAAAATGGCGTCCTTGACGGAACTGTCGTAAACGCTCTCGTTATGAGACGTCACGAATTCCACGACCGACCTGATTTCGGGCGGGGAAATGTACGAACCCTGCATTCTTATGTTGGAAGTGAACTTGGGGTTGAGATAGAGAAGGTCGCCGTTGCCGAGCAACTTCTCCGCACCGCCCGCGTCGAGCACCGTACGGGAGTCCGGACCCGCCGTCACCCTGAACGCAATACGCGTCGGCAGGTTGTTCTTTATGGTGCCGCTTATAACGTCGACGGAGGGGCGCTGAGTGGCAAGAATAAGGTGAATGCCCATTGCGCGCGCCAGTCTCGCCAGCCTGTTTATGGCTTCCTCGACGGCTTTCTTGCCCTGCGCCATAAGGTCGGCGAGTTCGTCCACTATGATGACGATACGGGGCATCTTGGGATAGCCCAGTTTCTCGCAGTCGCGGTTGTAGTCGGCAATATCCGAATATTTGAGAGAGGACAGATAGGCGATTCGACGTTCCATTTCCGCAATCGCCCAGTTGAGCGCGCGTATGGCCTTGTCGACGTCGCAGACGATTTCGTCCAGCATAAGGTGCGGTATGCCCGCATACGCGCTGAACTCCACCCTCTTCGGGTCTATGAGAATCATTCTCAAATCTTCGGGAGACGCCTTGTACAGCAAACTTATGATAAGGCTGTTTATGCAACAACTTTTGCCCGCGCCTGTAGCGCCCGCGACAAGCATATGAGGCAGAGACGCCACGTCGCAGACGTAACTCTTGCCGTAAAGGTCGACGCCGAGAGCGAAAGTCGTGGGAGACGCCGCGTTGTTGAAGGCGGGCGACTGAATTATTTCGCTGAGGCGCACCATTCTGCGGTACTTGTTGGGGACTTCGATACCGACGGCGTTCTTGCCGGGGATAGGCGCGATGATACGCACGCTCTCCTCTTCCATACGCATAGCGATATCGCTGTCGAGCGTGGTGATGTTGGACACTTTCGCGCCGCGCGGCATCTCCACTTTCAGCGTATACAGCGAGAAGGTGGGGCCGACCTGAATGTCGGTGACTTCGCTCTGAATGTCAAAGAACGCCAAAGTGTCGCAAAGTTGCTTTTTCTTGGCTTCGTAATCCTCGTTCTGCGACACCGCCGGCTCGGGAGGCGCAAGCAGACTTATGGGCGGCGCCACGTAAGGTTTCTTGGGCGTCGCCTTTGAAATTTCCTGTTCGATATGAACCTGTTGCGCGCCCCTCGCCCCTTCGGGATTTTCGGTTTTGACGGCCGCACTGCGTTTTTCCACTCGCTCTTTGGCGGTGGCGGCGCGTTTGCGTTTTTCCGCCTCGAGTTGTTTGAGTTGGTCGGAGTCCTCTCCGCGGGCACGCGCTATTGCGGCGAATTGCTGCCGCGCGAACATCGATTGCTGTATGACCGCTCCGTCGCTCTTCGGGGATTCGGAGCCAGCGGCGGGTCTGCCCGCAACGGTACCCGACGCAGGTCCGGAGGGAGCGGAAGCGGACGCCGCACTCGCAGGCGCGGAAGGCGCGGGAGCGGGTTTCGCGGGAGAAGGTGCCGAGGCGGAACGGAAAACGTCCGCCGCCCTGCCGTCGGTGGGATTCTTTCTCGTGACTTCGCTTGCCGACCTGACTGCCGCTTCGAACGCCGCCGCCTTTGACGCGGGAGGAGCGGAAACGGAATTGTACGCGCTCGCCTCGGGCAACGCCTTGCCCTCGGGCGGAGCGGCTTTATCCTCGCCGGATATCGCCCTTGCCACGCTGCCGTGCAACCCCGCCATATTGGACGCGCTCTGCGGCGCGGTGGTTGCGGGTGCGGACGGAATCGCGGGCGCGCTCTGACGTTGAGCGGCGCGGGGCGACGCAGGCACTTCCCTGCGGGCGGGCTCCCCTCTCATACCGGTACCCGAAGAAAGGGGCGCCGTACCACCGCCGCTTGCGGGAGCGGCAGGAAGCGTCGGGCTGTTGTGCACGGGGTCGCCCGTCGCGGACATCTCGCCGAAGGTGCGCAATCTGTCGGATTTGAGGGCGTCAAACGAAGAATAACCGAGCGCAGCCGCACCGCGGGCGTTCGGGTCTCTGACAAAAGGTTTTTCTTCGCCGCCGGCGGGAGCGTCCGTCGGGTGCGTAGTATCCGCGTCACCGTAGCGCGCGCGGGCAAAATCGCGTGCGGAAGTGACTTCGTCGACGCCCAGTCTGCGGCGCAGTTCCTGTCTGCGCACGGGACCGAATGTCGCGCTGGGATTGCGCAAGGCGTCGTCGGGATTGGTCATAGTCCTGAAACGGGAATACGTCTCGTCGGAGGGCTCGGGCCCCATAAGTATGTCGCGCGCAAGTCTGCGGGAAGAAAATCTGTCCGCGGAGTCGGAGTGCGACTCGTCTGAAAAACGCATATCGTCTTCCATCTGCGCTGCCGAGTTGGGATAGAGCGGGTCGTATCCTTCCGCCCCTTTACCCGAACGGCGTTTGTTGCGGGAGGACATCGGGTCGCCTTCGACTTCCACCACATACAGCGAACCGCCGCCGTCCGCCCCGCCGTTAAAGTCGGTTATGGAAGGCTCGCGCTGTCTGTCCATACGGGAGCCCTTCCTGCGCTCGGGCTTGGGCTCTTTGGGCGCGGGGGTGTAGGACGTATAGGTGACGTCGCGTTTGATGGTGGGAATGAGAAAAACTATCACGAGCACGAAAAACGCCGCGCAAACCACTATGAGCGCGCCCACCGTGGTGATTGCGCGCATAAGCGGGAAGGAAATTATGCCGAGAAGCATTCCGCCCGCCGTATTCGTGCCGCGATAGCACGCGACGAGATAATCGCCGTAGCCGTTGTCGGGAAGATACGCCGAAGAGGAATAGATGTGAAGCGCCCAGATTCCTATCAGCACCAGCACCGCGAGTTTGACAATCTTGGAGGGCGCCATTCTCACGCGGAAATTGAAGATAACGGCGACGGCTGCGACAATCAGTGCCAGCGTGTAGGCGTAATCGGCAAGCCCGAAGAACCCTAAAAGCACGTCGGATACCATTTCGCCCACTCCGCCGAAACCGCCGCAAATGCAGATGAACACAAAAAGCGACACAAGCAAAATAAGCACACCGAGTGCTATCCTGTTGCCCGTGCCGGCACGCGTGCGTCTGAGATCGTTCATACTGCCTCTCCGTCGGCGGTCGGAACCGCCTTTTGCCGTGAGGTTTCGCCCTGCCGCGCCTTCCGGACGCGAGGTCGCCTACCCCCACTTATAGTATTATTATCAAGTATAGCACAGCAATATGTGTAATTCAAGCGAAAATAAGCGTGCCCGCCCCACTCTCTTTCAGAGCGTGCCGTCGGCGCCTGTGCCGTCGGCGTTTTCGCGCCCCGAAAGTTCGTAACCGTGCTTGGCGGATTTGCCGTACTGCCGCTTGAAGTTCTCTTCGTTTTTCTTTATGTAACGCTCGAAAAGTTCCGCACTTCCCATACCGGAGCGGTTGCACATACCCACGAAAAAGTGAAGTATGTCGACGAGTTCCTCGCGCACGTTGTCAACGTTCACGGGACGGGGATTCTTCCACCATTTGAAATTCACTTCGGCAATCAGTTCCGCCAGTTCGCTGAGCATAGCGAGGGTCTGTTTCTGTATCCATTCTTCGGGAGACACGTTTTCGAGCCCGCGGTTGCGCATAACGTCGGTGTCGAACTTTTCCTGCATAGCGAATATTATGTCCAACTTGTCCATTCCCGAAAAGTCCTCGTCGGCGAAATATTCGTTCGCGGGCAAACCGCCCTCCTGTTTTCCGCAAAGTTCCTTTGTGTTGTCCTTATCCATAAATACCTCTCGCCGCAAAGGGCTCAATCATACGTTTCTCATCATCGAAGCGATGTCAACGGTCTTCGCTCCGACAAAACTTGCCGCCATTTTTCCGAAGTCGAACACGTCCGCCGCCACACGCGCAATATCGTCCAATGTGACGGAATCGACGCTTTGTATCTGCAAATCGATGTCGTAAAGTTCATTTGTTGTGATTGCGTGCCTTCCGAAGGCTCTCATAGTGGAGGAGGTGCTCTCCTGTCCCAGCACCAGTCCCGTCTTCATCTGTTCCTTGCCTTTGAGCAGTTCTTCCTCGGTTATGTTCTCGGCAATCAACTTGTCGATTTCCTTCCTTATGGCGACGACTGCGCGCTCCACGTTGGCGGGATTCACCGACGTGTAGATAATGAAACTACCGTTGTTTTCGTAGGAAGAGGGATAGCCGCTTATGCTGTAGCACAGCCCCAGTTTTTCACGCACGCTCTGGAAAAGACGGGAGGACATTTCCAGCCCGAACACCGCCGAAAGCACGTGCAGCACAACGTTGTCGAATGTGTTGTACGCCTTGCCCTCGAACGCAAACGCGAGGTGCGCCTGCTCTATCCTTTTTGTCTTGTGAATGAAACCGCCCGCGTGACAGGCCGTCGCAATGGGCTTCGAGGGGCTTTCCGCGCGGCTTCCCGCGAACGGGAATTTCTCTCGCACGATTTTTTCCGCTTCGTCCGAGGTGACGTTGCCAGAAACGGAAACGACTGTGTTCGACGGCACGTAAAATCTGTTCCTGTAGTCGTGCAGGTCTTCGGCAGTCAGCCCTTTCAGGCTTTCGCGTGTGCCCAGAATACGGTTGCCGAGAGGGTGTCCGTCGAAAAATGCGGCGGAAAGGTTGTCCAGACATATATCGTCGGGGGTGTCTTCCGCTTCGCTTATTTCCTCGAGGACGACTTTGCGTTCACGCTTGAGGTCGTCGGGGTCGAATTTCGGGTGCAGACAGATATCCGACAAAACGTCGAGACATTCCGCAAGGTGCGCGTCGCGCGAAAGGGTGTAAAAACAAGTGTGCGTTTTAGAGGTGTAGGCGT
Organism: uncultured Clostridia bacterium; assembly: GCA_900554085.1. Classification (GTDB taxonomy): domain Bacteria; phylum Bacillota; class Clostridia; order Christensenellales; family CAG-917; genus Limadaptatus. Next base: position 7,316 of record USGA01000017.1, read on the forward strand.
TTATCTGCGCGCCTATGGAATCGATGTCGTTGACGACGTCGAACACGCTGCGTCTGTCCGTACCCTTGAACACCATATGCTCTATAAGGTGCGAAATGCCCGCCTGTGCGGGGGTCTCGTTTACGGAACCCGTTTTCACAAAAACACCCGCCGCAACAGAACGCACCGCGGGATTTTCGTTGACAACGAGCCTCAGTCCGTCGTCCAGTTCAACCAATTTTCTCATACGGATATTATATCACATATACGCGCGGGCGCAAACATAATTTAGAGTATGAAAGAACGCCGATTCCGAATAATAACAGCCAATGTCATCATCTGCGCAACCCTCGCCCTCGTGCTCGCCGCCGCGCTGTTTTCAGTCATCCCGGACAGCACCGCCGACGTTCCTGCGGGGAAAGCCGTCTATTCGGGCGACCCGGACAGCGGCAAAGTTTCTCTGATGGTGAACGTCTACGAAGGCACGGAATTTGTCGAACAAATCGCCGCCCTGTTGTCCGAACGCGGTTGGAGCACAACGTTTTTCGTGGGCGGTAAATGGGTGGAAAAGAACGGCGATACCGTGCTCAAACTTGCCGCCGACGGTTTTGAAATCGGCAATCACGGCTACCTGCACCGAGACCACGCCTCGCTGTCCGCCGACAATAACCGAGCGGAAATCCTGATTACCGAAAGGCTGCTTGCCGCCACGCTTTCGGGTCTCGGCGACGAGGAAATCGCCGCCGCCCTGCCCAGACTTTTCGCGCCCCCTTCGGGCAGTATGGGCAAAGCGATGTTCGAGGCGTGCGACGAACTTGGCTACACGGTGGTAATGTGGACGCGCGACACGATTGACTGGCGCGACCACGACGCCGCCCTCATAACCCAACGCGCAACCAAGAACCTTGCGGGAGGCGACCTCATACTTATGCACCCCACCGCAGCCACGGTGGAAGCCCTTCCCGCAATCCTGGACGCAATCGCCGCCGCGGGTCTCGCCGTAGCCCCCGTATCCGAGACTATAGGCGCCGCGGGATAAAATGCGGCAACGCCCCGCCCTAACGTATAAAATCCCAAAATTTCAAAAATCGCAAACCTACGAAAAGTCCGCCTCACGACGCAGCGGCGTAACCTGCGCGTATGATGTCGTGGCGGCGGACGGAAAATCGGTCGTCTGACTGCGACTTCTCACTTTATACCGAACAATTGGCAAAAAAGAAAAGGCCCGCGGACAGGCGCGTTTTCTTACGCAACTGCCCGCGGGTTTGAACTCAATGCCGCAACACGCTCAACACGTGCTTTTTACGCCTTGCGGAGCACCTCTTTAAGTCTCAGGTCCACGCGGTGTTTCTCGTCAATCTTGATGACTTTGACAAGGACTATGTCGCCGACGTTGACGACGTCGGTCACTTTGTCGACGCGCTCTTTGCTGAGTTTGGAGATGTGTATCATTCCGTCTTTGCCGGGAGCGAAATTGACGCTGGCGCCGAACTGACCCTTGTCGTTCTCCATAATCTTGACTACCTTGCCTTCGTAAACATCGCCCACTTCGACGTCGCGGACTATATTCTCGACGATAGTGCGGGCCTTGCGAATGGCTTCGAGGTCGTTGGAAGCGATAAAGATGGTGCCTTCGTCGTTGATGTCAATCTTGACGCCGGTCTCTTCGATAATCTTGTTTATGGTCTTGCCGCCGCTGCCGATGACG
>USGA01000018.1 GCA_900554085.1 uncultured Clostridia bacterium
CCCTGCCCTATCCTTATGGGACCGGAGCCGAGCACGATTATTTTCTTGCGGTCGCTGACCACGCTTTCCTGCTCTTCCTCGTAGGTGGAGTAGAAATAAGGCACATAACTCTCAAACTCGCCCGCGCAAGTGTCAATCATCTTGTATACGGGCATAATTCCGAGGGCTTTACGCTTGAGATAAATTTCTTCCTCGGTGGACTTCCACACTTTCGCGAGATATTTGTCCGAGAAACCGCGCTTCTTGGCTTCGCGGAAGACGTCGACGTCGAAGGGATTTGCCTTGACGACGGATTCGAACTCAACGATTTCGCGAATCTTCTCGAGGAAGAACATATCTATCTTGGTGCTGGAAGCGATAAGACCTATATCTCCGCCGCGCTCGAAAAGTTCGGCTATGGCGAACAGTCTGTCGTCGGTGCAATCCTTGATGTAATCGTAAAGTTCCTGCCTCGTCCAGTCGTCGAACTTGGGAATCCAGATGTGAATCGCGCCGATTTCGAGGGAGCGGAGCGCTTTCAGCAGACTCTCCTCGAAAGTTCTGCCTATACTCATAACCTCGCCCGTCGCTTTCATCTGGGTGCCGAGTTTGTTGGAGGCGGTGTCGAACTTGTCGAACGGGAATCTCGCTATCTTGGTAACGATGTAGTCAAGAGCGGGCTCGAACGACGCGGGAGTATTCGCGAGCATAATCTCGTCGAGACGCATTCCGAGCGCGACTTTCGCCGTAACGCGCGCGATGGGATATCCGCTCGCTTTGGACGCAAGCGCCGAAGAACGGCTGACGCGGGGGTTGACCTCTATGAGGTAATATTTGAAAGAGTGCGGGTCGAGCGCAAACTGAACGTTGCAACCGCCCTCGATTTTGAGTTCGCGGATTATCTTGAGGGCGCTGTTGCGCAGCATCTGCACCTCTTTGTTGGTGAGCGTCTGCGCGGGCGCGACCACTATACTGTCGCCCGTATGAACGCCGACGGGGTCGAGGTTCTCCATACTGCATATCGCAACCGCCGTATCAGCCGCGTCGCGCATAACCTCGAACTCGATTTCCTTGAAACCCTTGACGCTCTTTTCGACCAGCACCTGTCCGACCGGCGAAAGTTGCAGAGCGTTCTTCATTATCTCGCGGAGTTCTTCCTCGTTCTCCGCAAAACCGCCGCCCGTACCGCCGAGCGTGAACGCGGGACGGAGCACCACGGGGTAACCGATTATCTGCGCGGCTTCCACCGCCTCCTCGACGCTGTAGGTAATCTGGGACGGAATGACGGGTTCGCCTATTCTCTCGCACATTTCCTTGAACTTCTCGCGGTCCTCCGCCATCTCGATACTCTCGAGGGAGGTGCCGAGCAGTTTGACGTTGCATTCGTCGAGCACGCCGCTGTGCGCCAGTTTCATCGCGAGATTGAGCCCCGTCTGCCCGCCGAGAGCGGGGACTATGGCGTCCGGACGCTCGTAACGGATTATCCTCGCCATATATTCGAGGGTAAGCGGCTCCATATAAATTTTGTCCGCCATCATCTTGTCCGTCATTATAGTGGCGGGGTTGGAGTTGGCAAGCACCACCTCGTAGCCCTCTTCCTTGAGCGCAATGCAAGCCTGCGTGCCGGCATAGTCGAATTCCGCCGCCTGTCCTATGACGATGGGACCCGAACCGATGACCAAAACTTTCTTTATATCCGTTCTCTTAGGCATTTTTCTTCCACTCCTCGATATTGACGATAAACTTCTCGAACAGTCTTATGCTGTCCTGAGGACCCGGCGCGCTCTCGGGGTGGAACTGCACGGAAAAGACCTTGTTTTTCTTGTCTTCCACACCCTCCACCGTACCGTCGAGCAGGTTCACGTGCGTTACGCTGAGCCCCGTGCCTTTCAGAGACTTCTCGTCCACCGCGTAACTGTGGTTCTGAGCCGTAATCTCCACGCAACCGGTCTCCTTGTTGAGAATGGGGTGATTGCCCCCGCGGTGACCGAACTTGAGTTTGTAAGTCTTCGCGCCGTATGCAAGCGAGATGAGTTGATGTCCCATACAGACGCCCATCATCGGCACTTTGCCTTTGAGTTCCTTGACCAACGACACCACTTCGGGCACGTTCACGGGGTCCCCGGGACCGTTGGAAAGAAACACGCCGTCGGGCTTCAGCGCAAGCACGTCTTCGGCGCTTATGGTGTGAGGAACGATGATGACGTTGCACCCCTGTGCGTTGAGATTGTGCACCATCTGATTCTTGATTCCGCAGTCGATTGCCACAACGTTGTATTTGTGATTGGGCGTGCGGCTGTACCATCTCTTTTTGCACCCCGCTCTCTTGACCTGGTCGGTGGGATAGGAGAACGCCTTTATCCTCGCCATAACCTCTTCGGTCGGGGTATCCTCGTCGGTGAGACACGCCACCATAGAGCCCTTGTCGCGTATCGTGCGCACCAGTTTTCTGGTGTCGATACCCTGCATTCCCGGCACGCCGTCCTCTTCGAGCAACTCCGACAACGTTTTGGTGTAGCGGAAATTGGACGGCGCGTCGTTGTAATCGCGCACTATGAGCGCCCTGAGCATAAGCCCCTTGCTCTCGTAATCCTCGTCCGTTATGCCGTAGTTGCCTATAATGGGGTAACTCATAACGATAATCTGATCGGCGTAACTGGGGTCGGATATTATTTCCTGGTATCCCGCCATTGAGGTGTTGAACACAATCTCTCCGATTGCGTCAACGTCCGCGCCGAATCCTCTGCCGACGTAAACGTCGCCGTTTTCGAGCACAAGTTTCTTCTTTTTCATTTTCTCCATATTATTTCTCCGCCCGACATCGTCGTGGTTATTTTTCCTTTTACGGTTCTGCCCTCGAAAGGCGTCGCGCTGCCCTTGGACGCACTCTCTCTCCCCCGCACCGTCCATTCTTGCGAAAGGTCTATGACGGCAAGTTCGGCGGTCGCGCCCTGCTTTATCTCGGCGACAGGCAACCCGAACCTCTTGCGCGGGGAATAACTCATTGCCTCTATCAGTCTCACAAACGGGATTTTGCCCGTCAGCACCAGTTCGGTATACAAAATCGGGAAAGCGTATTCCAGCCCGATAACACCCATAAGACTGCCCGCCAACCCGCGGGATTTTTCCTCGTCGGAGTGGGGCGCGTGGTCCGTGGCAATCATATCCACCGTGCCGTCCGCCAATCCTTCCACAAGCGCCGCGCGGTCCTCGGCGGTGCGCAGCGGCGGATTCATCTTGAATCTGCCGTCTTCCCCGAGGTCGTCCTCGGTAAGCACAAGGTAATGCGGCGCGGTCTCACAGGTGACGTCGACCCCGCGCGCCTTGGCTCTGCGGATTATTTCCACGCTTTCCTTTGTGGACACGTGGCAAACGTGGTAACGCACTCCCGTTGCCTCTGCCAGCGCCACGTCCCGCTCCACCATTTTCCACTCGCTTTCCGAGCATATTCCCTTGTGCCCGTGGGCGCGCGCATACGCGCCGTCGTGTATGTACCCGCCATTAAGCAACGCGTCCACCTCGCAATGCGCGGAGATTATACCCCCTGCGTCGCGGACGCGCTCCATTGCTTCGCGCATAAGAGCCTCGGACTGCACCCCTTTGCCGTCGTCGGAAAATCCGACAACCAGCGGCGCAAGCCCTTCTATATCCGAAATTTTCTCGCCCTTTTCGCCTACCGTAAGAGCAGCAAACGGACGAACAAGCACTTTAGCGTTCGATTCGATTATTTCAAGTTGCTTTTTCAGATTTTCGACGCTGTCGGGCACGGGGTTCAGATTTGGCATCGCGCACACCGCCGTAAAGCCTCCTCTCGCCGCACTCTCGGTGCCCGTCGCTATGCTCTCTTTATAAAAAAATCCCGGTTCCCGCAGGTGCACGTGCACGTCTGCGAAAGCCGGAACAATCACCATTGCGTCCCTGACGTCGTGTTCGGAGAGAACGGGAGCGGCGTCCGAAAGAAAGACTTTCCCACCCTGCACGGTTACCTCCCCGCGCAAGAGTTCCTTTCCCGCGACATAAAGCACCTTCCCGAAATCGGGCATTGCGTCGTCCTCCGAAATTTTTTCCATTATATCACAGACCGCGAAAATTGCAAATTGTTTGCGCCAAAATAACGCGCTTTTTTACGGCGCATATTCAGCGGTTATCCGCAGTGCCGCTCCGCTTTGTCCGTCCGCCCCCTCAACTCCGTTTCCGTCGTCCGACACGCCTTCTCGCGTATACGCGCACGCGCGAACGTGCAGACGTGCGCACGTCCTAAATAACTTCAATCCGAGCGGCGATTTTCTGCCGCCCGTTACGCTCCGACGGCGTCGGCGCGTCAATTCCGCCCAAAAGCAAAGCGCCGCTTGTTGCGGCGCTTTGCTGTTATTCGTCTTCAGTCGGACCCGTTTCGTCGGAGACGACCGCCTCACCCGCTTCGTCGGGCATAGGAGTTGCCGTCGCCTCGTCGTCGTATGAGGGCGCAGGCGCACTCGCGACACTGTCGGCCCCGGCGGTTTCCGCTGCGGGCTCAAGCGCCGCGGAGGCCTCTTCGGCGTCCTTCTTTATACGGAGTTTGAATTCACGGCAGCAACTTGCCGCAAACACCGTCACGAGCGCTATTGCGCCGACAATGTACAGCCAGTTGCGCAGCGACATCACGGAGATGACCGCACACAGCAGGTTGTTGGACTGCAACCAGGTCATATCCTGATATCCCAGCACGCCGTAAGTGACGCTCATCGGGAAAATGTTGATTTCCAGCATACCTTCGTCGTTCATACACAGCCCGAGGGAAAGAGGTCTGCCGCCGGTCGCGTCGTACAGCACTTTGCCGAGACCGTCAAGCAATCCTTCAACGATGCTTATGCTCTCGCCGTCAATTTCTGCGCCGACTTCGGTAAGCAGAGGAATAACGGTGTTGAGTATGCCGCCCAGGGCGTTGGACACATCCACGGAAGTAACCGCCATTGCCTTGCCGTCCATATCGAGGATACCCCACTTCATAGGCTGGCTGACATAACCGCCGATAAGTTCGTCGTTTTCGTTGTAGCAGGGACGGATTACAGCGCCCGCCAAAATTCCGAACACATCGTTATCCTCATACGAGTCGGGGTTGACGTAATAGGTGTTCTCGTAGTTGTTGACCTTGATAAGGGCATACGAGTACTTGTTGAACATCTTTATTACTTCGTCGGACTTGTACAACTCGTAATAAAGGGAGGTTATCGCTTCGACTGTCTGTCCCTCCACGGTCGCCTCGTAGGTGGGATAGATGAGATTGTTGTTCTCGTCGACGGTGGCACGGGAATCTTCGGAGAAGTCGCTGCTCTGGTCGAGGATAAGACGGAGAACGACGGGGACGGTCATTCTGCCTGTGGACTGAGCGTACAGTATAAGGCTGTCGTCATAGGTAACATAGCCGTCGTTGTGCATACTTGCGTAGTTCTTGTTGAAGAGATAGGAAATACGCTTGTTGCTCATTCCTTCCTGCGTAAGTTTGGTGTACTCGCTGAGCGTGGACTTGGATACCGCAAGACCGAAAGCCAGACGGTCGATGTTTCCGATATGACTGCCGGAAGACGGCGCATTCAGCATATAATCGGGGTCGCGCATTACCCAACTGGTGTACACGAACTCGAAATATTCGCGCTGCAGTTCGGGAAGCCCTTCGAGAAGCGCGTTGTACCTTTCTTTCTGCGCAGCCGCGTCGCTGAGAGAGATTATCTGCTCGAGTTCGGTCAGATAGTAGGAGTTGTATTTGAACATATCCGAACCGAACGTTTCCAGTTGCGACTTCATCGTATCGTAGGCATATTCGGCGGAATAGTTGCCGTTTGCCACGTTGGACATAATGAATCTGCGCACCAATTTTGCGTTCACTTCGGACTGTTCCTCGTAGTTGTTTTCGAGGTCCTCGACCTTGAGGGTGCCGGACGTCAACGACGAAAGAATATCGGGCAACACGACGTCAACGAGCGCGCCCACGAGGAATGTGAGGCAAAGCACCGTAACGACGAGCGCTATCGTCTGTCTTCTGATTGTTTTGCGGGACTTTTTGCGCGTCACGCAGATAAGCACGATGAAGAACACGAGGCAAAGCACACCCGCCAGTATGACGCCCACGAACGGCCAGAAGGTGTAGTAAGGCACCATCTGATAGAATTGCACTGCGAATACTGCGGTAAGCACCACGAGAAGGGGCATACCGACGAGATACAGGAATACTTCGAGCAGAGTGAGCCCTGCGACTTTTCTGTTGACGGCTTTCTTGATGTCGTTAGTCATAGTCACTCCACCTCCTTTCCGTTATTTTCTTCGGCAAGGGTTTCGGTACCCTCCTCCGCTTCGGGCTGTAGCGTCGGCTCTCCGACAATATCGGCCGCGGGTTCCGCGGACGCTTCGGTGCGCTCCACGGGGGCGTCCGTCTCTTCGGGCTTGGAGAATTCCTCTTCGACCGCGGGCAGAGCCGCCTCCGCTTTCGCCGCCGCCTTATCCGCTTTCTTTACTTTCTTTTTCTTGGCGGGAACGTCGTCCTGTCCGGTCTCAAGCAACCACTCTTTTTCCGCCGCCATACCGCTGGCAATCAGGCAGAACAGAACCACGGGCAGGAATGCGAGAATGAGATTACGCACGGAATAAAGGGGATAATATGCGGGCTTGTACTGGAGGTCGGCCTGAAGTTGTACGACCGCCGAGTAAGAGCCGAGCCCCATAGAAGAAGGCATACCGGAACCGATGTTGTCGCCGGCAATGAGAGAAACACCGGGAATGAGGGTGGAGCCTATCATATATCCGTGCCAACCGCCGCAGTACACGGCTTTGTCGAGCATACAGTAGTAGGACGCAAGTTCGGTGCTGTAACCAAGACTTTCCGCCGCCGCCTCGTAATAGTCGTAAACGGGGACGATTTCGGGGTCGCAGTACCAGTAGAGCCCGCCGAGCAGGTTGAGCACTATGGTCTCGAGAACTTCACCCGTGGTCATATCTTCGGTTATGCCGACAAACAGGGAGGACAAATCGAGACCGAACAAACCGAGAATGCTGTTGAGGTTCAATCCGAGGATAAGATCCTTACCGAGCAGATCGTACAGCCAGGCGCCGATGCTGAGCCCGCCCGTATCGACGGGAATGACGCCGCTCTTCACCAGACCGTCGAGCAGGTCGCCGAGAGCGTTAAGTATATTGGCGTTGAGCTGAATGTTGGAAGGCTCGGCGCCTGTGGGAACGATTTGCACGAGCAAACCGAGGTCGACTGTCTCTCCGCCGTACTGGTCGCGGTTGGCTTCGGTGACGTTGACGATGGCGATTTTGCCGAATCCCGCTATATCGAAGCTGAGGCTGCCGCCGGCAATCTCCGCAACGGTGCCGAGCAGCGCGCCTATGACTGCGTTGTTTCCGATATGACTGCCGACGGAATTAAGCAACTGCGTGAGTTTGCCGATGGTCATAGAGAAACCTTCTTCGGTACCGCCCGAGCCGCCCATCTTGACATAGTTGTGCCAGATTTCGTATTTCTCGGTGCCCGCCACGCTGTAATCGGCCTCTTGCAGTTCAAGTGCTTTGGCGTAGATTTCACTGTAAACGTCGTCGCTTCCGCCGAGTTCGGAAATCTTCATCTGAGAATAGTAGTACTGACGAAGAACTTCGAGCGCGGTGTCTATTCCGTAGACGTAACCGTCGGAGAGCAGTCCGTTGGCGTTGTAACTCGCCATACCGTAAACGCCCTCTTTATACTCGGAGTTGCGGGAAGTCTTGTACCAGCGGAAAATCTTGTAACTCGACATCTCGCTGCCCTCGGTCGCGCCGGGTATCGAGGGAGAATAGGAAGCGCTGGTGTAATTCTCGTACACCACACCGTCTATCTCGAGTTTTCCGTCGGCGTTCGGGGGAACACGCACGAAGTCGTGGTCGGCGCCCGTGCCGTCTCCGTACTGTTTCTTGAGTTCGACTATTCTTTCGGGGGAAAGTTTGTCGATAACGTAACCGTTCTCGTCCACGTTGTACAGACTTTCGTAAGTGACGGGAATGTTGGACGTGTTATCGGCAAGTCCCGACTTTGTCGAATCGGAATATCCTATGTTGTACGCGCTGGTCACCGAACCAATCTGGTCGATGAAAGAGTGTGCGTCGCCGATGGGGGAACCCGTTTTGCCCACGAGGTCGGACAACTGCAGCCCGTAGGACTTGATTGTCACGCCTTCGGGTGCGGAAGCCTCTATGGCGGCAAGGTTCATCGGCAAAACGATGTCCATAACGACAAGGGGCACCGCCATCGCAAAAAGCGCGACGACAGCGACAATGACGGTTCTGGCACGCCTGTTCCCCACCGTTTTGCGGACTATCAGTTGCACCACTCCGACAAACACCCAGATTCCGAGTGCAATCCAGATGCCGTACACTCCCGAGCCCGTGACTTGGTTCTGGAACCAAATCGCAGCGGTCGAGCCACCCGAGCCCATAAACGGATCTTCGCCGGCAAAAAGCCAAGTCGCCGTCATAATAACGGCGAGAACGAAGAGCGGAAGCCCGAGGCAGTAAAAGAGCACTTTCAGGTTGCGGTAGATTTTAATCTTTCCGTTGACGCTCCGTTCCATAATTTTCTCCTTCTATCTATACTCACCCGCAGTAGGGCAAATATTCTTGCATTGTTTTTTCAGCCGGACGAACCCCTTTCGTCTCTGCGGCAAACTATGTCAGATTTTCTTCGTTTCCTCTACTCTTTCCTGAGAAAAGGCGTCTTCTCCGTAAATCGAGCGGTAATACTCGTTTTCGTCATCGAGGTAGTATCCCTGCCCGCGGTTGCTGTCGGGCGGGTCGAATTTGAAGACCAGTTTTTTTGCCGCCTCGGACAAAATGTCGGCACGCGGGTCAATCAACACTATCGATATGGTGTAAATTCCGTCCGCATCGGGGCTGTATTCAACCCACGTGTCGTTGTCGATATGCTTTCCGTTCGAGTCGACGAGGCGAACGTTGACGGGGTCGACGTACACGGCGGGGTT
>USGA01000019.1 GCA_900554085.1 uncultured Clostridia bacterium
CCCTGCCGCATAGAGGGCAAGGGCGGCGCAATCAAAGGCAACGAACAGGTCAGCCGTTACGCGGTGAGCAAAGAGAACGCGAAACCCGTCGTCACCGAAAAGGTGGACCTCGTGGAAGAACACCCCAGGCTTATGACCGACGAATTCGTGCCCAGCGAGCGCGACATACTCGCCGTGCTCGCCAGGACGGGCAAGACCAAACCCGAGGATGAACTCAACTGCGGTGCCTGCGGCTACTCTACCTGCCGCGACAAAGCAATCGCCGTCCTCAACGGTTACGCCGACATCGAAATGTGCCTGCCCTATATGCGAAGCCGCGCCGAGTCGATGAGTTACGAAATCATTCAGAACACGCCCAACGGCATAGTGCTTATGGACAACGATTTCAAGATTCTCGACATCAACGCCAAGGCTATGCGGATACTCGGCGTCACCGAACACGACATAAAGGGCAAGAATGCTTTCGATTGTTTCGATTGCGCGGATTTCGTCGCCGCACTTGCGCAAGGCAAGAACGTCAGCAAGAAAAAGGTCTTCGTACGCCGCACCAAGAGGTATATGGAACTGTCCGTCGTACTCCTCGACGAACACAAGGTGCTCTTCGGCGTTATGAAGGACATCACCGACAGCGTCGAATACAACGAAAAACTGAATTCCGTCAAAATGGAAACCCTCGCCACCACCGACGAGGTCATAAAGAAGCAGATGCGGGTTGCGCAGGAGATTGCCTCTCTGCTCGGAGAGACGACCGCCGAAACCAAAGTGGCGCTTCTCAAACTCAAACAAACCCTGCAGGACGGCTCGGAGGGCGAAGAGGACTGATGGAACTGTTTCTGGAAACCGGCTTCACTTCCCTCAATAAAAAGGGCGAGGAACTGTGCGGCGACAAGGTCGAGCAGTACTCCGACGGCGAGACCACCACTCTCGTGCTCGCCGACGGGCTCGGCAGCGGCGTCAAAGCCAATATTCTCGCCACTCTCACCTCCAAAATCCTTTGCACGATGGTATCGAACGGGGTGGGAATTGAGGAATGTATAGAAACCGTGGTGCAGACCTTGCCCGTGTGCAAAGTGCGGCAGGTCGCATACGCGACGTTCTCCGTCGTGCACGTCAACAGGGAAGGCAAAGGCTGGCTTTTCGAGTTCGACAACCCCGAAGCCATTTATATCCATAACGGAAAGTGTGGCAATTTCAACCGCAAGGAGTATAATATCCTCGGCAAAAAGGTGTACGCCACACGTCTGAGTCTCTCTCCCGACGATTACATAGTGCTGATGAGCGACGGCGTTATACACGCGGGCATCGGAATGCTGCTCAACTTCGGGTGGCTGCGCAGAGACGTAATGGAATACCTCGACAAGAATTTCTTCGAGGGAATGACGGCGCGCGGAGTTGCTTGTCTGCTGGCGGGAGCGTGCAACGACCTGTATGTCGGAGAACCCGGCGACGACACCACGGTTGCCGCGGTGCGCATACGAAAAGTATCCAAAGTCCGCCTTATGGTGGGGCCCCCCGTCGAACGCGACCGCGACGATTTCTACATCTCCCGCTTCCTCGAGGGCGAAGGCAAGAAAATCGTGTGCGGCGGCACCAGTTCGCAGATTGTGGCACGTCACCTCGGCGAAAAGGTCAGCGCGTCCTTCGAGTTCCCCGACAAGGACGTTCCGCCTATCGGCTACATAAAAGGAATAGACCTCACGACGGAAGGCGTGCTTACTCTCCGCAAACTGCTGGAACTGAGCGAGGCGTACCTGTCTTCCTCCGACCTCTCCCCCAAGCGCTCCAACAAACGCGACGGGGCGTCGTTGTTGGCAAATATGCTGTTCGAGGAAGCCACCCACGTCACTTTCTTCGTGGGACAGAGCATAAACGCCGCTCACCAGGGGTTGCCGATTGACATCACTATGAAACTCAAACTGGTGGAATCCCTCACCGACAATCTCAGGAAAATGGGAAAATCGGTGGAAGTAAACTACGACTGACGCAACGGACACCGTTCGTTGAAGGTGCGGCGACCGCCGCAAAAAATACGCATAACATCACTGCCCCCGCGGGACGGTATAGGACTATGGCAAGCAACAAAGACCAGAGAAAATTCGACACCAAAGTTCAGTATCTTCAATATAAAGTGTTGCGCGAAGTGGCGCGCGGCGCTTTGAACGACAATTTGCTTGAAAACGTCACGGACATTCCCAAGACGATAATTCCCGGCAACGTGCCCACAATGCGCTGCTGCGTGTACAAAGAGCGCGCAATCATAGCCGAGCGCGTCAAGTTGGCTATGGGCGGCGACCGCTCCAACCCGAACGTAATCGAAGTCATCGAAATTGCCTGCGACGACTGCCCCACCGGCGGCTACGAGGTCACCAACGCGTGCCGCGGCTGTCTGGCGCACAGGTGCGAAGACGTCTGCCGCCGCAACGCCATTTCGTTCGACCATCAGCAGAAAGCGCACATCGACAAGAACCTGTGCGTGGAGTGCGGACAATGCGCCAAGGTGTGTCCTTACAGCGCAATCGTGTCCCGCCGCCGTCCCTGCGAAAACTCCTGCAAGGTAAAAGCCATTTCTATGACGGACGGCAAAGCCGCCTGCATAGACAACAACAAGTGCATTTCCTGCGGCGCCTGCGTCTATCAGTGTCCTTTCGGCGCAATCATCGACAAATCTTTCCTGCTCGACGTCATAGATATGATGAAAAAGAGCAAGAACAATACGGCATACAAGATGTACGCCGTAGTCGCCCCGTCCATTGCAAGCCAGTTCACATACGCAAAACTCGGTCAGGTCATAACGGGAATAAAGAAACTCGGATTCTACAGCGTGGTCGAGGCCGCTCTCGGCGCGGATATGGTGGCTTACAAGGAATCTGCGGAACTCGTGGAGAAAGGATTCCTCACCTCGTCGTGTTGCCCCGCTTTCGTGGATTATATCCACAAACAGTTCCCCGACCTTTCTCAACACGTCTCCCACAACCTCTCGCCTATGGCGACGATAGCCAAGTACATCAAGGAGACCTCCTCTCCCTGCAAAGTGGTGTTCATAGGGCCCTGCACCGCAAAGAAAATGGAGTTCCAGAAACCCGAAGTGCGCCCCTATATCGACTCCGTCATCACTTTCGAGGAACTGCAGGCGTTCTTCGATGCGGCGGGAGTCGACATCACCACCCTGCGCGAGGGCGTGCTCGACAACGCCTCTTACTACGGCAGGATTTTCGCCCGCAGCGGAGGAATAACCGACGCGGTGGGTCAGGCGCTGAAGGAACAGGGCCTGGACAAGGATTTCGCCTACAATCCCGTCACATGCGACGGCATAGAGGCTTGCCGCACCGCCCTGCTCAAGGCTTCCAAAGGCGTGCTTCCCAACAACTTCATCGAGGGTATGGCGTGCGTCAACGGCTGTATCGGCGGAGCGGGCTGTCTTACTCACGGCGACAAGAACAAAACCGAAGTGGACATCTACGGAAAGCAGGCTATGGAAAAGAGCATAACCGACGCAATCAGCGTACTGCACCTCTCTTCCGACGACAAAAAAGCCGACTCTACGACCTCAAAAAACGGTTGACAACCCCGTCGGACGGTTTTATATTGATAGCGAGGCAAATATGAAAAACTTCTCTTTCGACGCATACTACTTTTACTTTAAGGGCTTTTATTTCGGAAGCCCCGCTTTCGGTATGCGCGGATAAGGAAGATTTTTCCGTAGGAACGTAGGAACCGCCGTACCGAAAGTACGGCGGTTTTTGTTTTGACGGGAGGCAAGGTCTTCCCTCACGGAACGGCGCGGCACCGCAAGCCGCATGCGGGGCGCTCCCCCGAAGAAATTATGATTATCGTAGTAAAGAACAATCCCGACAAAAAACAGATGGACAACCTCGTCAAGTGGATAAAGGGGCTGGGGTTGGACATTCATATGAGCCACGGCGACAATACCACGATAATGGGCCTTGTCGGCGACACGTCGGTGGTGGACGAAGACTTGCTCCGTTCCCTCGACATCGTGGAATCGGTCAAACGCATTCAGGAGCCTTTCAAGAACGCCAACCGCAAGTTTCACCCCGAGGACACCGTGGTCGACGTGGGAGGACACAAATTCGGCGGAGGACATTTCCAGTTCATCGCGGGTCCCTGCTCCGTCGAAAGCGAGGAACAACTCATAACCGTTGCAAAAGCGGTGAAAGCGGCAGGAGCCACCATCTTGCGCGGAGGAGCCTACAAACCCCGCACGTCGCCTTACGCATTCCAGGGGCTCAAAGCCGAGGGACTTCGCCTTTTGTCGGTGGCAAAAAAGGAAACGGGTATGCCCGTCTGCACCGAAATCGTCGACATTCGCTGCATCGACCTTTACGAGGACGTGGACATAATTCAGGTGGGCGCGCGCAATATGCAGAACTTCGAGTTGCTCAAGGAACTGGGCAAAACAAAAAAGCCCGTACTGCTCAAACGCGGACTTGCCGCAACCATAGAAGAATGGCTGATGAGCGCGGAGTATATTATGTCGGAGGGCAACAACGACATCATTCTCTGCGAGCGCGGAATACGCACTTTCGAGCCCTACACCCGCAACACTCTCGACCTCTCGGCTATCCCCGTCCTCAAAGAACTCACTCATCTGCCCGTACTCGTCGACCCCAGTCACGCTTCGGGACACGCGCGCCTCGTGCTGCCGCTTTCCCTCGCCGCCGTCGGAGCGGGTGCGGAAGGCCTGGAAATCGAAGTGCACAACGATCCGCCTCACGCACTGTCCGACGGCGCGCAGTCCCTGCGCCCCGAACAGTTCGACGACCTCGTCAAGAGAGTGGACGTTATGTTGCCCGTCGTAGGCAAGGAGAGAGACAAATGAGCGCAACGAACGTCGGCATAATCGGGTTGGGACTGATGGGAGGCTCACTGGGTCGCGCTCTCGTCCGCGCGGGCGGTTACAAGGTGTTCGCGCTCGACCTCGACGAAGAGGCAATGCTCAAAGGCGCGTTGCTCGAGGCCTACGACGAAAGGCTGAGCGATGACAACGCTTCCCTGCTCGACATTCTCGTGCTCGCCGTCACTCCGTCCGCAATGAAGGAAGCGTTGGACCGTTTCCTTCCCCTGCTCAGAGAGGGCGCGCTGGTCACCGACCTCGCCGGCGTAAAACGCCCGGTGGTCGCGCTTATGGAAGAATACCGCCGACAATTCCCCGACATCTCTTTTTGCGGCGCACATCCGATGGCGGGCAGAGAATTCAGCGGCGTGGCGCACTCCACCGCTTCTCTCTACGAAAACGCCTCGGTACTGCTTGTGCCCGTACACACTCCCATAGAAGCCCTTGCCGCCCTCAAGGCTATGTACATCGCGGCGGGCGCGGAGGGCGTGCTCGTGACAACGGCGGAGGAACACGATATAATGATTGCGTACACCTCGCAACTGGCACACGTGGTATCGTCGGCATACGTCCGCTCCGAAAATGCGGAAAAACACTACGGATATTCGGCGGGAAGTTTCCGCGATATGACCCGTGTCGCACGTATGAACGCCGGTATGTGGACGGAACTTATGAGCGAGAATGCGGACAATCTGTCCGTGGAAATCCGCGCGCTTGCCGCAAGGCTGACCGAATATGCGGACGCCCTCGACAAGGGGGACGTCGACTGTCTTTACCGACTTCTGGACGCGGGCAACCGCACAAAACTTTCGGTGGAAAAAGACCGTGTGAAGAAAACGCGGAGTGTGTTCGACGGCGACTGAAACCGATCACAATTTATAAAAAGCTCAGTTTATATGTCTATAAATCGCGATAAACAACGGATTTGAACATAAACTCGCCGAATCAAATAAACGTCCCGAGGGGGATAAAATGGAAATAACAGTAAAAGCAGGCACACGCACCTATCCCGTAATTATCGAACACGGGCTTCTCGGAAGGCTCGCGAGCGCGATTGCGCCGTATGCCGAGGGCAGGAAAACGGCAGTCGTGACGGACGACAACGTCGCCCCTCTCTGGCTTGACAAACTGCTTGCCGCACTTCCCGCGGAAACGGCGGTCTACACCCTGCCGCACGGCGAAAAAAGCAAGAACTGGGAGACGGCGGGCAAAATCGTGGAATGGCTGGCACAGAACAGACTTACGCGCACCGACGTCGTCATCGCTTTCGGCGGCGGAGTTGTGGGAGACATAACGGGATTTGCCGCAAGCGTGTATATGCGCGGTATAGATTACGTGCAGGTGCCCACCACCCTGCTTGCGGGAATAGATTCTTCCGTGGGCGGCAAGACCGCGGTGGACCTTACGGCGGGCAAGAATCTGGCGGGCAGAATTTATCCCCCCGCCGCCGTCCTGTTCGACCCGGACACTTTGTCGACGCTGCCCCCCGCGGAATGGAAATGCGGAATAGGCGAAGCCGTGAAATACGCCGTCCTGACGGGCGGAGAAATATTCGACATTATGGAAGGCGACATCAGGGAAAAGGGCAACCTCGAGAAACTGGTTGCGCTGTGCGTCGACTACAAACGGAAGATTGTCGAAGCCGACGAGAACGAAGCGGGTGCACGTCGTCTGCTCAATCTCGGACACACCGTCGGACACGCAATCGAATCCGAAAGCGGGCTGGGATTCCCGCACGGCGTGTGCGTCGCTATGGGAATTGCCGTCATCGCCCGCGCCTGCATAAGAAACGGGCTTCTCGGCAAGCAGGATTATCTGCGCATTATGGGATTGCTGCAGAAATACGGTTTCCCCGAATGTCCGTATTCCGTACGCGCAATGCTTCCCCGTCTCGCGCACGACAAAAAAATCACCGACGGCACTCTGAAAGCCGTCGTAATACGCGGCATAGGCAACTGCGAAATCAAGGAGATGTCGCTTGCCGAAACCGAAGGATTCCTGGTATGACCGAATACTTGAGCGCAAGCGTAATCAACGGCACCCTGAAAGCCGTGCCGTCAAAATCCCACGCGCATCGGGTTCTGGTTGCGGCGGCACTTGCAGACGCACCCTGCGACGTCGTTTGTCCCGCCGTCTCGGAAGACATAACCGCCACCGTGCGTTGCCTGAACGCCCTGGGAGCGGACATAACGCGTACCGCGGACGGTTTCCGCGTCCTGCCCGTCGGAGAAGTCGCAAAAGGCGCCACTCTCGATTGCGGCGAAAGCGGCACCACCCTCAGATTTATGTTGCCGGTGTCCTGCGCATTGGGAGCGGACGCGAAGTTCGTCGGCGGAGGCAGACTGCCTCTCCGCCCGATAGGCGGGCTTGCGGACACCCTCGAAAAACACGGCGTTCAATTCTCCGCCCGCGCTCTGCCCCTCTCACTCAAAGGCAAATTATCCGCGGGACAATACGACGTGGACGGCTCGGTGAGTTCGCAATACGTCAGCGGAATGCTGCTCGCTCTCGGCTCGCTCGGAGGACGCTCCGTCCTAACGGTGTCGGGCAAGTCGGTTTCCCGAGGCTATGTGGATATGACCCTTGAGGTTCTCGGAGATTTCGGGGTTGCGACGGAGCGCAAGGCGGACGGAAGCGGCTTTGCCGTGTGCGGCAACGGTTGCGTTTCTCCCCGTGAAGTCACCGTCGAGGGAGACTGGTCCGGCGCGGCGTTTCCGCTTGCCGCGGGCGTGCTGGCAGGCGACGTCACCGTGACGGGTCTCAACCCCGACAGCACGCAACGCGACAAAATAATCGTGGACATTCTGCGCAGTATGGGCGGAGACGTGACATTCGCCGCAAACGGCGTGCGGGCAAGGAAAAGCGCCTTGCGCCGCATAACCGCGGACGTGACCGACGTCCCCGACCTCGCCCCCGTGTTGTCGGTGCTTATGGCGGCGGCGGAAGGCAACAGCGTTATGACGGGCGTCGGGAGACTTCGCGACAAAGAGAGCGACCGTCTTGCTGCGATAGTCGAGAACCTTGCCGCAATGGGAGTGCACTCCGAAACGGGCGACGACAGTCTCACCGTATTCGGCGGCACATTGCGCGGAGGATTCCTCGCCCGCGGTTACGGTGACCACAGAATGGTAATGTCGGCGGCAGTTGCGGCGCTGGCGGTGGGCGGCGGGATTACGGACTGCGAAGCGGTGGCGAAATCTTACCCCGGTTTCTTCACCGACATAGCAAAACTCGGAGGAAGGGTAAATGAATCCGTTTGACGTACTGAACGTGAAAATACGCGGAGAGTCGCACTCTCCCTGCATTTCGGTGGAAATAGGCAATTTGCCCGAAGGCGAAAGTTTCGCGCTTGCCGAAGTGGAGGAATGTCTCGGGCGCAGGAAAAGCGGCAAATATCTCTTTTCCACCCCCCGCCGCGAAGACGACGTGCCCGTATGGGAAAGCGGAGTGAAAATAACGGGAAAGGTCGGCGTGATTACGGGCACGGTAACGGCGCGCATAGACAACTCCAACGTACGCCCCGCCGACTATTCGTACACCCGCACTCCCCGCCCCTCGCACGCCGATTACACGTCGTACGTTAAAGACGGCGCCGACGCTGCCGCTTCGGGCGGCGGCAGATTTTCGGGCAGAATGACCGCGCCGCTCGTCATAGCGGGCGCAATCGCAAAAAGCCTGCTCGAGAAAAGCGGAGTGAAAGTCGGAGCGTACGTCTCGCGTCTTGCGGGAGTTTCGGGCAAAAAACGTCCCGAGGAAACTCCCTCGCTCGCCGAAATCGAGAGTTGCCGCAATCTGCCTTTGCCTATGCTTGCGGGAAACGACGAAGCGGCGGAAAAAGTTGCCCGGATATCGGAGCGCGGCGACAGCGCCGGCGGCGTGGTGGAATGCGTCGTTTTCGGGTTGCCGGCGGGACTCGGCGACAATCTCTGGGACGGACTGGAGAGCAAAATATCCGCCG
>USGA01000020.1 GCA_900554085.1 uncultured Clostridia bacterium
GTCTTTCCCGAACGGTTACGATACCGAACTCGGTCAGGGCGGCGTCAACGTGTCCGGCGGACAGAAACAGCGACTGTGCATTGCCCGCGCCTTGCTCAAGCACCCCAAGGTTATGATTCTCGACGATTCCACGTCGGCGGTGGACACCGCCACCGACGCGGCGATACGCAAGGGACTCAAAGAGGAGTTCAGGGACACAACGGTGCTCATCATTGCCCAGCGCATAAGTTCGGTGGAGGACGCCGACAGAATAATCGTGATGGCGGACGGCAGGATCGACGCCGTGGGCACGCACGAAGAATTGCTCGCGGGCAACGAAATTTACCGCGAGGTTTACAATTCGCAGAGAAACGGCACGGCGCCGACTGAGACCGACGGCAAAAGAATTGCCGACGGAGAGGAGGAAGCGGAATGAAAAAGGCAGGCACTTTGAAAACCGCGCCTTCGGGCGGCAAACGCAGTGTGCAGGGACGTTACGGCAAAGGGAATCTTTTCGTTGCCGCGCACCCTATGGCAACTTTCAAGCGTATTCTCCTGTATTTCAAGCCTTTTAAATGGAGAGTGGCGTTCGCCGCAATATGTCTGCTTCTCAACGTCGGGGCAACCGTCGGCGGCACGTTTATGCTGTCCGTGGTTATCGACGACTATCTGGCTCCCATTGTCGACGGAGTAGAGGGCGCGAGCATAGACGGTTTCGCTATGATGGTCGGGAT
This sequence comes from uncultured Clostridia bacterium, assembly GCA_900554085.1. Classification (GTDB taxonomy): domain Bacteria; phylum Bacillota; class Clostridia; order Christensenellales; family CAG-917; genus Limadaptatus. Next base: position 714 of record USGA01000020.1, read on the forward strand.
TATGGCGGCCTTGTACGTCTTTGCCGTCATAATGTCCTATTGCTACAACTGGTTCATCGTCAATATGACGACGGCGATTCAGCGCAATATCCGCGACGAAATGTTCGTCAATATGGAGAAGTTGCCCATCAAATATTTCGACACCCGTCCCAACGGCGAGATTATGAGTTGCTACACCAACGACGCGGACACCCTGCGCGAACTCCTCGCCAACGGTGTGCCGTATCTTCTCTCCAACGGTCTTATGGTGCTCGGTATATTCGCGGTAATGCTGGCGATGAGCCCGTTGCTCACTCTGTTCGTAATCGCGATGATAGCGATAATGTTCGTAATCGTCAAGTTCATAGGCGGCAGAAGCGGCAAGCATTTTGTCGGTCAACAGAAAGCGATAAGCGTGCTCGACGGTTATGTGGAGGAACATATCGAGGGTATGCGCGTGGTCAAGGCTTTCTGTCACGAGGACGCCGAAAAAGCGGCTTTCGACGAGATAAACGGCGAACTGCGCTCGGCCTCGCGCGAAGCGCATACCTACGCCAACATTCTTATGCCCATTCTCGGCAACCTGAGTTACGTCAATTACGCCGTAACGGCAATAGCGGGCACGCTGTTTGCGGTTGCGGGGATAGGCGGAATGAAAATCGGTGTGCTTATAACGTTCCTTCAATTCTCCCGTCAGTTCAGCACGCCGATTGCGCAGATGTCGCAGCAATTCAACAGCATACTTATGGCGCTTGCCGGTGCGGAACGTATTTTCGCGCTTATCGACGCGAAACCCGAGACCGACGAGGGTTACGTTACGCTCGTCAACGCGCGCGAGGACGGTCAGGGTAATCTTACGGAGTGCGAGGAGCGCACGGGAGTTTGGGCGTGGAAACACTATCACAAGGCCTCGGATACCACCACCTACGTCAAGTGGCGCGGTGAAGTGGAGTTCGAGAACGTCACATTCTCTTACGTCGAAGGCGATCCGGTGCTGAAAGGAATAAACCTTGTCGCGAAACCCGGGCAGAAAGTGGCTCTCGTCGGTTCGACCGGTGCGGGCAAAACCACAATCACCAACCTTATCAACCGCTTCTACGATATCGACGAAGGCAAGATAAGATACGACAAAATCAACATTCAGAAGATAAAGAAAGACGACCTCCGTCGTTCTCTCGGTATGGTGTTGCAGGATACGCACCTGTTCACGGGTACGGTGCGAGACAACATCCGTTTCGGAAATCTCGCCGCCACCGACGAACAGGTGGAAGAAGCGGCGCGTCTTGCGAATGCGGATTCGTTCATACGCCATTTGCCCGACGGATACGACACAATGTTGTCGGGAGACGGCTCCAACCTCTCTCAAGGGCAGAGGCAGTTGCTGTCGATTGCGCGCGCCGCGGTGGCGGACCCGCCCGTCCTCATTCTCGACGAGGCGACTTCCTCAATCGACACACGCACGGAAGAACTGATTGAAAAAGGTATGGACGGTCTTATGCGCGGAAGAACGGTGTTCATCATAGCGCACCGACTGTCTACCGTGCGCAACGCCGACGTCATTCTCGTCATCGAACACGGCGAAATAATAGAGCGCGGCAACCACGACGAACTTATGGCGCAGCGCGGCAGATATTACGACCTTTGCACCGGCGTTTTCGAACTTGACTGACGGGCGTCCGAAAGGTTTCCCGCAATCTGAACGCACGGAATATTTACCGAACGTCTCCCGCACGGGAGACGTTTTCTTTTGCTTTCGCTCAAGTAGAGTCACAATTTGTCGCAGAATTTATATAAATATGTTGACAAAACTTTCGGACGGGTGTACAGTTTACGTGTAAACAGGCGCCGTAGGGTGCAATATATAAACGCGGAGGTGACAACTTGAAAAAGAATATGTACAGCCTTATGCTGGCGGAAGACGTAATCCGCGAAGTGGACAGGCTTGCCGCGGAAAAAAGGACGAACCGCTCCAATCTGGTCAATCAGATTCTTGCAGAGTACGTTTCCCTCACCACGCCGGAGATGCACGTGCGTCACATTTTCGACGCCGTGGAAAATCTTATAGGCGAAAGAGTGGACGGAATGTTCACGTTGGGAGCGGGCGGTCTTTCGATGTCTTTCAAAAGTTCGTTGCGCTACAACTACCGTCCCACTATCCGTTACGAGGTTGAAATGTATCGTATGCCCGAGACCACTATAGGTCAACTCAAGGTGATTTTCCGCACAACCGCGGCGGATTTGCTGGTGGAGATGACGAGGTTCTTCAAGATATGGATGCAACTCGAGAGCATTTACATCGGACATTTCTTCGGCGGGCGCGAAATCGAATACGGGCTGGAAAACGGCAGATTCACGCGCAAGTTCGCTCTGCCCGCGGGCAGAGACTATACCGAGGAAGAGACGGGCGCGGCAATAGGCGGTTATATCGCCGCTTTCGACGATATGCTGAAAGGGTGGCTTGCGGGCAACTTCGCTTCCACCGAAGCGCTCGAAAACGAATATCTCCGCTATCTCAACGGCGGCGCGCTGATTATTTGAGGAGGTGGCACTATGAATGCACAGAAATTTACCAAAAAAGCGCTGGAAGCGGTGAACGCGGCGCAGAATATAGCCATAGAAAACCAGAATATGCAGATTATGCCCGAGCATCTTTTGTACGCTCTCGTCGACCAGGACGGGGGACTAGTGCCTATGTTGCTCGGCAGAGCGGGGATTGACACCGACAACCTTCTCGCTCAGACCGACGGCGAAATAAACAAAATGCCCGCCGTCAGCGGCAGCGGCAGGGAACCCGACAAAATTTACGTTTCGCCCGTCACGGACAAGATTTTCGCCGAGGCGGAAAAACTCGCGGCGGGAATGAAAGACGAGTACGTCTCCGTCGAGCATCTTATGCTCGCCGTGTTCGACCACGCCACGGAGCCCATTAAGCGCATTTTCCGCTCGTTGGGCGTGACCAAGGACAAGTTTGTCGCGGAACTCAAAAAAGTCAAGACGGACAGGGTGACCAGCGACGAGCCCGAGAATGTCTACGACGCTCTCGGTAAATACGGCTCCGACCTTGTCGAGCGTGCCCGTCAGCAGAAACTCGACCCCGTTATCGGGCGTGACAACGAGATAAGGAACGTCATCAGGATTCTGTCGCGAAAGACCAAGAACAACCCCGTGCTGATAGGCGAACCGGGCGTGGGTAAAACCGCGGTTGCCGAAGGGCTCGCACAGCGTATTGTGCGCGGCGACGTGCCCGAAGGGCTAAAGGACAAGACGATATTCTCGCTCGATATGGGCTCGCTCATCGCGGGCGCGAAGTTCCGCGGCGAATTTGAAGAGAGGCTCAAAGCCGTGCTCAACGAAATCAAGAAGAGTGACGGCAAAATCATTCTTTTCATAGACGAGTTGCACACAATCGTCGGCGCGGGCAAGACGGACGGCGCAATGGACGCGGGCAATCTGCTCAAGCCTATGCTTGCGCGCGGCGAATTGCATTGCATAGGCGCGACCACTCTCGACGAGTACAGGAAATACATCGAGAAAGACGCCGCGCTCGAACGTCGTTTTCAGCCCGTTATGATTGACGAGCCCACCGTCGAGGATACCATTTCCATTCTCCGCGGACTGAAGGAGAGATACGAGGTATATCACGGGGTGCAGATTCACGACAACGCGCTGATTGCGGCGGCGACGCTTTCGCACCGCTATATTTCCGACCGTTTCCTTCCCGATAAGGCCATCGACCTTGTGGACGAGGCTTGCGCGACCATACGCACGGAGATAGATTCTATGCCGTCCGAAATGGACGATATAGCCCGTCGTATTATGCAACTCGAGATAGAGGAAATGGCGCTCAAGAAGGAGACGGACAACCTCTCCAAGGAAAGACTTGAGGCGCTGAGGAAAGAACTTGCCGATTTGCGCGCCGATTTCGACGCTATGAAAGCGCAGTGGGAGAGTGAAAAGGCGAGTATACACGTTGTGTCCGACACCAAAGCCGAAATCGAGAAAGTAAACGGCGAAATCGAGGCGGCGCAGCGCGTGGGTAACTACGAACTGGCGGCAAAACTCAAATACAGCCGTTTGCCGGAATTGCAGCGCAAACTCGAGGACGCGCAGAAAGAGGGCGGGAGCGGCAAGAAACACACCTTGCTCCGCGATACCGTCACCGACGAGGAAATCGCACGGGTAGTGGCGCGCTGGACGGGTATTCCCATCGCCAAACTTATGGAAGGCGAGCGCGAGAAGATACTTCATCTCGACGACATTCTGCACAAGCGGGTCATAGGGCAGGACGAAGCCGTGACCAAGGTCACGGAAGCGATTATCCGTTCTCGTGCGGGCATTGCGGACCCCAACCGTCCCATCGGTTCCTTCCTCTTCCTCGGCCCCACGGGCGTAGGCAAGACGGAACTCGCCAAAGCGCTTGCCGAAAGTCTGTTCGACGACGAGCACAACCTCGTGCGTATAGATATGACGGAGTATATGGAGAAATTCTCGGTGTCGAGGCTTATCGGAGCGCCTCCGGGATACGTCGGATACGACGAAGGCGGTCAACTCACGGAAGCCGTCCGCAGGAAACCTTATTCCGTCGTGCTGTTCGACGAAATAGAAAAGGCGCACCCCGACGTGTTCAACATCTTGCTGCAGGTGCTCGACGACGGCAGGATAACCGATTCGCAGGGCAGAACGGTGGACTTCAAGAACACCATAATCATACTGACCTCCAACCTCGGTTCGTCCTATCTGCTCGACGGCATCGACGGCGAAGGCAACATATCCGAAGCGGCAAAAGAACAGGTCTCGCAGTTGCTCAAGCAGAGTTTCCGTCCCGAGTTCCTCAACCGTCTGGACGAAATCGTCTACTACAAGCCTCTCACCAAGAAAGACATCACGGCGATTATAGATTTGCTTGTCAAGTCGCTTGCCGACAGGCTCAAGGACAAGCAACTCGGACTTGTCATAACACCCGCGGCGAAAGACCTCGCGATAGAAAACGGATACGACCCCGTATACGGCGCAAGGCCGCTCAAGCGTTATATACAGAGCAAGATTGAGACGCTCATCGCAAGGACGATGATAGAGAAAGACCTGCAGGCCGGCGACACCATAGAGGTGGGCGCCTCGGACGGAGAGTTCACCGTCAAGGTCAGATAAACTCAAGCACTCTCACGGGCGCGCATTGTCCGCCTTGAGGAAAATTCGCAAGAACAGAGCCCGTTCCCTTATCGGGGAACGGGCTCTTGTTTTTTCAAAAACGGAGTTCAACTGCTTATTTTGTGCGATAAAAACCTGTTTGTGAACTGTTCTATACAAAAGAGGCTCTTCCGAGTTTCGTCAAGTTGACGTCGTCAGGGCAGTTTGTATATGAACACGGGCAGCGGCGGGTCTTTCTTCCAGTTGGCGAAAGACACCTGCAAAACCTGATATCTGCTGTCGTCCAGCGCGGCGAAAAAGGGCAGAAGTGCGTCGCGTTCTTCGTAGCCGCTGTCGCCGCCGCTGTAAACGGTCACGCACATCAGTCCTCCCTTTTTCAGAATATCCAGCCCCGCAAGCACGGCGGCTTCGGTGGAGGCGGCGCGGGTGTAAATGCTGTGGTCTCCCGAGGGCAGATAGCCGAGATTGAAAAGTATGCAGGAAGCGGTTTCGGGGGCGGCGTAAGACGACATCTCGGCGTGTGATGTCAGCACCACCTCGGCGTTTTGCAGCCCGCGGGAGGCAAGCAAAGCGCGCGTGCTTTCCACGGCCTCGCGCTGTATGTCGAAAGCGAGCACTTTTCCTTCCTCTCCCACAAGCGAAGCGAGAAAGGCCGTGTCGTATCCTCTTCCTGCGGTGGCGTCGATGACGAAATCGCCGCGGTTTACGAATTTGCTTACGGTCTCGTGGACCAGCGTCAGAGCGTTCATATTCACCTCACGCCGATGATAACACATTTATGCGCCGTTTGCACGGAAGGCGGCGGATTTGCCGCGGATTGTGCGCCCGGCGCGCGTCGATTGCTACATTGCCAGCACGCCGAGGTGCTCGAGAAGTATTTTCACGCCGATGAATACCAGCAACAGCCCGCCCGCGGTAGACGCGCCGTTCTTGAACCGGCCGCCGACTTTGGCGCCGATAAACACTCCGAGGACGGAGAGGACGAAGGTCACCGCTCCGATTGCGCTTGAGGCCTGCCAGATGTTCACAGAGAGGAAAGCGAAGGTTATACCGACGGCGAGCGCGTCTATACTGGTGGCGATTGCCGACACCAGGAGCGTGCGCACCCTGAACGGTACGGGAGCGGAAAGGAAATTTTCGTCGCCTTCGGTCAGACTTTCGTAAATCATTTTGCCGCCGAGGAACGCCAGCAGAGCAAAGGCAATCCAATGGTCCCACTCGGTTATGTAACTTTCGAAAGTGCTTGCCGCCGCCCAACCGATTACGGGCATCAGGAACTGGAAGCCGCCGAAAAACGCGCCCGTTACGCAAGCCTTTATTCCGTCGAAACGCCTCAGTTCCACGCCGCGCACTATTGCAACGGCGAACGCGTCGGCAGCGAGACTCACTCCCACGATAAGAATTTCCCAGATACTCATAGTTTCTCTCTCTTTTCCCGTCAGGGTATGTTGCGCGGAGCGGTTCGTGTTCCCGACGGCGTGTTGTCTCGGCGACAAACAAAAAGACCCACACACCCAAAGTGTGTGAGTCTTGCCATTTAATATAAGCCACGCCCGAAGGCAAACCTGTTGACTTATAACGGGGGAAACCGCCGACTACTCCCTCACGGCGTCATTCTAGCATAACGCCGCGCGACAGTCAACGTTTTGCGTTATAAAACGCGACGGGGAGAATGAAGAGGGGGGGGGCGCAGCGGCGCGACGCCAAAAGCGAGGGTTTACAAGCAGGGCGCGAATATGTTAAAATTTATGTGATTTATGCGTGGGACAGGAGTTCCGCACCGCGGTTTTCGGCGCGATTTGCGTTTCGGCGGCGGCACCTGCCGAAGGAGTAATTATGATTTGCAAAGCGACCACGGACGACGTCAGAGTGCTTGCGGAGTTCGCCTCCGCGTTGTGGCCCGAACGTTCCGCAGACGAAATCGAAGAAATCTTCACCCGCCAACTCACGGGAGACAGCGATTCCGCGTTCTTTATCTGTTATCACGAGGACGGTCCCATAGGATTTGCGCTGTGTCAACTGCGCCACGATTACGTGGAGGGCACAACCACCTCACCCGTCGGATATCTCGAGGGTATCTACGTCCGCAAGGAATTCCGTCGTCACAACCACGGCAAGGAACTGCTGGAAGAGTGTGAGAAATGGGCGCGCCTCAAAGGCTGCAAAGAGTTCGCGAGCGACTGCGAGAAGTTCAATGCGGGCAGTTTGCGTTTCCACCACGATTGCGGCTTTACCGAAGCGAATACGATAGTTTGTTTCACCAAAAAGTTGCTGTAAACCTCCGAAACGTGCATTGACTGCAAAACGCTCCGCAAGTTTGCGGGGCGTTTTATCGTTTGCGGACGCTGTTGTGTTTTCGCAGGTTTATCCTATATGTCGCGGCTGTATACGAAAGCGCTCCGCGGAAGGCGGAGCGCAACTGTCATCGTGAACGCGCACGGTCGTTCAGCCGCGTTTTTCGAGAGGCACGTAGTCCTGACGGGGAGCGACCGCGGTGTAGCCGGGACGGATAATCTTGCCTTTGTTGGCGAGTTCCTCTATGCGGTGCGCACCCCAGCCCGCTATCCTTGCCACCGAGAACAGAGGTGTGTAGAGTTCGGTGGGAATCTTGAGCATAGTGTAGATGAGACCCGAATAGAAGTCGACGTTGGCGGACACGCCCTTGTACATCTTGCGTTTTTCGCCTATCACCTCGGGGGCTATGCGGGCTACTTTCTCGTAATATTCGTAATCCGCCTGCAGACCTTTGGCGTTCGCGAGTTTCTCGGCGTATTCGCGCAGAATGTCGGCGCGGGGGTCGCTTATGGAGTAGACGGCGTGACCGATACCGTACACAAGACCCGCGCGGTCAAACGCTTTCTGGTCGAGCAGTCGCACTATGTAGTCGCGTATTGCCGAGTCGGTGCAGGGGG
>USGA01000021.1 GCA_900554085.1 uncultured Clostridia bacterium
CCGTCGGATTGGTCGTCGGTCCGCAGGATTTCAGCGGTCGGAACAGCCGAGATATTTTTCGGCAACGGCAATTATGTCGTCGGGGGTTGTGGCGGACACGACTTCCTCGCGCACGCGCTTGGCGTTCGGTGTCCCCACCGCATACTTGCAAAGATGCAACTTCATACTGTTTGCGGCGGCTCGCGGAGGCAACACTTCAAGCAATGTTGCGAGATGACGTTTTGCAGCATCTAACGCGTCGAATCGAGATTTTGCGAGGACAAAAAACCTTTCCGCATTCTCGAGCGCGAAGGCATCTCCGCACGCGGTCGCCGCTTCGTCAAGTTCTGCAAGCGCGCGGAATATCCACGGACGCCCCAGAGCGCCGCGACCTATCATAAAAAAGTCGGCTTTGCTTTCGCGCTTTATGCGGATGAAACTTTCCGCATCGGTTATGTCGCCGCTCGCCACAACGGGCACGCCGACTGCTTCCTTGACAGCGGCGGTTATGCCGTGGTCGGCGATTCCGCCGTACATCTGTTCACGGTAGCGCGGGTGCACGGCGACAGCCGCCGCACCTCCTCGCACCGCCGCTTCGGCGCATTTTACCGCGAGCGTCTCGCCTTCCGTTATTCCCGCGCGGATTTTTACGGTCACGGGCTTGCGCGCGCCTTCCGCAGTCGCTCGCACGACGTCCTCTATGAGCGCGGGGTCTTTCATAAGCGCGCTGCCGTCGCCGTTGGAAAAGATTTTTTTTACGGGACAGCCCATATTTATGTCCACGAACGTAAACTTGCCGATGCGTGCGTCCGCGGCGGCACGACGCATAAATTCGGGCTCGCTGCCGAAAAGTTGAACGGCGACGTTGCTTTCCGTCGCCGTGGTGTATAGCAACGCGTCCGTGCCCGGAGAACCGTAACACATTCCTTTCGCGCTGACCATTTCTGTGTAAGTGACCGCGGCTCCGTTTTCGGCGGCAAGCGCCCTGAAGCCCGCGTCGGTGTATCCCGCCAGCGGCGCAAGAAAAAATCTGGAAGTTATCTCCGCGCCGCAAAATTCCATTATCTATCCGTTTCTTTTTCGGCTTTCTTGGCCGTTTCCCACAGTTCGTCGAGTTCCTCGGCGTCGCAGTCGGCAAGTTTTTTGCCATTGTCGGCGGCAAGTTGTTCGGCGCGCGCAAAACGTCTCTCGAATTTCTCCGCCGCGGCGCGCAACGCCATTTCCGGTTCGACTCCGAGCAGCCTAACAACGTTGACCGCCGCAAAAAGCAAATCGCCCGCTTCGTCAATTCGGTCTTCCGTCGGCGCACTCAACAGTTCGTCCAGTTCCTCGCCGACTTTGCCCGCGGCGTGTTTTGCGTTCTCGAAATCGTAGCCGCTTTTCTTCGCTATTTTCTGTATCTTCTCGGCGTAAAGCAATGCGGGAAGATTGCGCGGAACACGGCTCATAGCGTCGGCGGACGAGGCGTATTTCTTTTCTTTCTGTTTCGCCGCATTCCAGAACCCCAGCGCCTGTTCGGCATTGTCGGCGTGATTGCCTCCGAAAATGTGAGTGTGTCTGTCAAGCAGTTTGCGGCAAAGCGCGGTAAGCATATCGCCGTATCCGAAATCTCCCTCGTCCTTGGCAATCTGAGTGTGGAAAACCGCCTGCAACAAAACGTCGCCCGCCTCCTCGAGCATCATATCCCTCGAGCGGCTGTCTATTGCGTCGACGAGTTCGTAGGCTTCCTCGATAAGGTTTATGCGTATGGATTCGTGCGTCTGCGCACGGTCCCACTCACAACCGCCTTCGGCGCGCAGTCCTTCCATAATCTCGACAAGGTCCGAAAAATCGAACCGACGTCTCGCGGTCAGACGTTTCCCGCCGAAACGGAGATAATCGTAGTCGCCTCTGGGCAACTGCGAAAGCGCGTATTCGCGCACGCCGCCTTCGTCGCACACACAGACCGTCTTGTGTTCGCCGTAAAGGTCGGAAAGACGTGCGCGCACGGCGTCGAAGTTGTCCGCGGTAACGTCGGCAACCAGCAAAGGTATCCTTTTGTTGACAAAAACGAAATCGTTGAGCAAATCGCTCGCTATGTAGTACTGCGTGGACTCGGCGAACGGCCTTGCGGCCGTCGCGCAACCGTCCGCGCAAAGTCCGGCGTCCGTGCCGTTTGCGGACCTGTTGTGGCTCATAATCTGCCTCCGCTAATCCCAGAATCGCACCGCGCGCCTGAACCTGGCCAACTTGCCCCCGAAAGGAAGCGACCTGAGTTCTTCCTCGGAAAAAACTCCGAAAAGCGTCGTCAGCCAGATATATGCGACCGCGCAAACAGCCGCGCCTGCCGCTATGGCGGCGACGCCCGCGGGAACGTACTCGCGCACGGTTATTCCCACCAGAGCCATTATAACACCTGCCAGCAAGACTTTTGCAATACTTTTTTCCTCGTGAATGTCGGTGAGTCGCCTGAACGACACGCCGAGCAATATCAGCGAAACCGTACTCATTGCAATCGAAGCCGCGGAAGCGCCGAGGATTCCCGTATAACGCACCAGAACGAGCGAAAGCACAATTTTGACCACGAGCGCCGCAAACAGGCTTTTAACTGCCCACATCGTCTTGTCAAGTCCCTGTAGCAGCGAAATATAAATCTGAGTCGCACCCACAAGCACCACTCCGAAAGCCTGAACGGAAAGCAGATTCGCGGCAAGAGATACACTCGCCGCGGGGAGCGCGGGATACAGCACCGAAAGTATGCTCCTGCCGAAAAGCACAAAAAACAGCGCGGCGGGCACTCCCACGAGATACACCAGTTTTATGCTCATTCTGCTTTTCGTTATTATTGCGGCAAGGTCTCTGTCCGCCCGCGAAAGAGACACCGACGGCACAACCGCCATAGCAAGCGACATTATGGCAATGACCGGCGCGTTTACGAGCGAAGCGACGGGCCCGCTGTAAAGACCGTATTGCGCGGTTGCCGCCTCCGTCGCAACGCCTCCCCACTTCAGCGCATTTACTATAATCAGGCTGTCGAGAAAGGTTCCGAGCGGCATAATCACTCCGAGCAGCGCAAAAGGAAACGCCACGCGGAACATTCCGCGGGCTTCGTCTCTGCTGAGACGCAGACACTCGCGGACGGGACGTTTGCGGGAGCGCACCGCATAGACGACGACAAGGTATACCGCCGCGACCGCCTCGGACAGCGTAACGCCGAGAAGCGCTCCGCACACCGCCGCAACGACTCCTCTGTCCGCAAACGCGACTGCGAAACCTATACCGGCGCCCAGTTTGACCAGTTGCTCTATGACATTGGAAAGCGCCGTGGGCACCATATACATTTCGCCTTGAAACCACCCGCGCAAGGCGGCTATCACCCCGACGAAAAACACCGCGGGAGCAATGACGATATAGCCGGAAGCGGTGGTCGGATTGCCCTGCACCCGAGCCAGCACGCCCGACAGCGAAGCAATGAGTATTCCCGCAAGCGCGGACACCGCCAGCAAAGAAATCAGCGCGGAAACAAGATATTTTTTGGTCTCCCGTCCTTCCGCCCGCTTTTCGGCAACTATACGCGAAAGCGCAACGGGAATTCCCGACGTGGACAATGTGGTGAACAGCGCGAAAACGGGAAACACCAGTTGGTACATACCGATACCTTCCGCGCCGAGAATGTTGGTAAGCGGCACGCGGTAGAACGCGCCGATTATCTTGGCGATGATGCTCCCCGCCGCGAGAATTGCCGCGCCGCCGACGAGTTTTCTCCCGCCGGCAGTCGCCCCGCGCGCCCTCACGCTTCCCCCAGAGAGGACAAAGCGGAAGCGGCAAACGACAACAGTTCCGCCCGCCTGTCCGCTTCTTCCCCGAGCAAAGCGACGGCGCCTATGACGTCTCCCGCCTGCACGACCGCTCGGACGGCACAACCGCAATCCCGACTTTCTCCCTCGACAATCTCCACCGACTGTCCCGCGGGAAACGAAACGGGTTTCCGCGCCGCTATAACGGCGGCAAACTTTTCCGACACGCGCTTGCCGGAAAGCGAGCGGCAATGCCTGCCGGCGGCGGCAATGACGCAATCCGCACAGACGGCAATCGCCCCGCACCCCGTGCTGTCGGCGAGCGCACGAACGACGCCTTCCACGGCTTCGGCAAAACCGTTGAGCCGCATATGTTTTCTTATGACGATGAGTTCACCCTCGGGAAAAATCTCCATCTCGTCGCCCTCGCGAAGCCGCAGGGAACGGCGGAGTTCCTTGGGAATGACTATCCTTCCGAGTTCGTCCATTCTGCGAACTATACCGACGTCCGACATAAGCAAAAACCTCCCTTTGACGCGGATAGTTTCCGCAAGGGAGGCTTTATTATCCGTAGCGCGGCAAAAGATTTTAAGCCGCCGTCATCTGCGGGTGCGCGGGGAAAACTCCGAACGCAGTGCGCGCGCGGGCGCACCGTGAGTTTTTTTCTTTTCCTCCGCCACGCGTTCGAGCACGAAAGAGGTGAAATCCACCTCCTCGATAAAATCGGAAGGCAGAAATTTAACTCTGTTGAATTGCGCGAAGCGCTCGTAATGGGCGGGCAACAACACGGGCGTGGAAACGTCGAGAAGATAACACACTTCCCGCACTGCGTCGCGGAAGCCGTTCTTGGAGAGAGGCTGTTCCCCCTCGTAAACGACGTCGCGCAGGATTCTGTCCGCACGCATAACCTTAGCCCAGATTTTCATCGGTTCGTATTTTCATCGTACTCGGCAACGATTTCGCCGAAATAGAAATTGTGCAGGTCGGGCGTGGCGTACCATTTTGCAACGGGCGCGAGGTCCATTCCGCCCATAGGCACCACTCCGAGCACCTTGCATTCGTAGTATTTGACGCAGCCGTCGACAACGCAACCGCCCGCGACTTTTGCGGGACGTTGCTTCATCCCCGTCTCTTTCCACTTGTCGTAATCGCGGCCACTCTTGCTTCCGCAGAACGCTATTTCCTTTTTCATCTCGCCCGCAGGCGGCACGCTGACGGTAAACTCGCCCGTGGCGTCTATTTTCTCTTTGGTATAGCGGCTGTCGCGAATGGGCGCAACAAAGACTTTTTTGCCCCACATTGTACCGATAAAACCCCAACTTGCGACCATAACGTTGCCGCCGGAGCACACGAACGCGCCGGTATTGAACGCAGTGTTCATCGCATTGCAATCTTCGAAATTTATCATAAATCCTCCGAAAAAGTATCCTTTTACGTTTGCTTTCAGGCACATTGTATGATAACATAGCCGCGATGGTCACGGCAACACCCATCAATAAAAAAAACCGAGGCATATTTTGAAATCGCGTGTTTTCTTCGTAACCCGTTCTGCGCTCGTCGCCGCAATCTATTTCGCACTGGCAACAGCCCTTCAGCCCGTATCTTTCGGCCCCGTGCAATTCCGTCTGTCGGAAGCGCTGGTATTGCTCCCCGTCTTTATGCCCGAATCCATAATAGGGGTCACCGTGGGGTGCTTTCTGTCGAACTTTTTCTTCTCGACCACCTATGACGTGATTTTCGGCACCACGGCAACGCTCGTCGCGGCAATACTTACTTACTTGCTGCGCCGTCACAAGGTTTTCGCGGTTCTCCCCCCGCTCCTCCTGAACGCTTTGCTGGTGCCTCTTATCTGGATTGTCGACGGCTCGGACCCCGCGTATTTTCTCAATTTCGGGCTCATACTCGCCTCGGAATGCATTGTGGTTGTGCTTATAGGACTGCCGCTGACCCTCGCTCTGGAGCAAGCGCTCAGGCGCGCGGGACTTCTGAGGGCATACGGCGCCAAAAATGTGGAGTACGTCCGCGAACCCCGCGAATCGGCCGACATTCCCCGCTCCGACGACGACAGAGCGTCCTGAACGACCGTCCGCGCACGGGCGCAATCGGCCGCATTCTGCCCGCTAACGGGCGGAACGACTCGGCGTTTACGCCTCTCTCGCCCGTCCGACCGCCTCGTTTTCCCCATTCCGCTGCAGTCCGCGACGACCCACCACATATTGTTTTCGTGATTTTTGTCGCAGTTTACTCTTTCCTTTCGCGCGCGGGTGTGGTACGATATAGGTCCGCGCAAAAGCGCAGTCATCAGGGAGGGCAATGTGAGTTTCGCAACCTTTTCAAGCGATTTTCTAATGGAAAGTTTCACGCTCGTTGACAATCTTTTCATCAACGAACATCTGCCCTATTGCGACGAAAAGCAAGTCAAGGTGTATGTATACGGTCTTTACCTGTGCACCGCGCCGCAAAAAGACAATTCTCTCGAAAATATGTGCGGAGCGCTCGGCGTGGACGAAAAAGAACTGCTCGCCATTTACACCGACTTCGAGGACGCGGGACTGTGCCGTATCGTACGCAGACAACCTCTCGAGGTGCGCTACCTTTCCCTCAAGCGCGCTATGCAACCGCCCAAGAAATACAAGGCGGAAAAATGGCAGGATTTCAACCGCGAACTTCAGCGCCTCTTCCCCGAGCGAATGCTCACCCCCAACGAATACAACGAGTATTATTCTTTCCTCGATTCGAGCAAGGTCGAACAGGACGCAATGCTGATGATAGTGCAATACTGCATCGACCTCAAGGGCGAATCCGTGCGCTACCCGTACATACTCGCCGTGGCGAGAAACTGGGCGGACGACGGAGTGCGCACCGTCGCCGACGTCGAAAGCAAACTGTCGCAGTATGAGGCGCAGACGGAAGATATGCGCGCCGTACTCGCCGCGCTCGGCAGAAAAGGCGGAGCCGAACTCGAGGAAAAGCAAATGCTTCTCAAGTGGACGCGCAGTTGGGGCTACACCCTGCCCGCCGTGCTCGCCGCCGCAAAATCTCTCAAAGGCGGAAAAACTTTCAAACGGTTGGACTCCAGGCTGGACGAATTTTACCGTATGTCCGTGTTCTCTCCCGAAGAAATCGAGGAATACAACAAGAACGCGGAACGTCTGCGCGACCTCGCGGTCAGAATCAACAAAAATCTGGGCGTATACTACGAATCCCTCGACCACATCATCGAGGTCTACACCGTGCCGTGGACGTCGAAAGGGTTTTCCGACGACGCTCTCGTCACCGTGGCGCATTACTGCTTCATCAGCGGAATACGCACTTTAGAGGGTATGAACAGCATAGTAAACACCTTTTTTGCGCAAGGTTTGCTTACCGTCGAAGCCATTGACAATTTCATAGAAAATCAGGTCCGACAGGACGAACGTATAAAAGCGGTGGTGGAAAAGACGGGGCGCACCCGCGCCGTAACGGCCGCCGACCGCGACCACTACCGCACGTGGAGCGCGGTGTGGGGATTCGACGACGACGTCATTCTTTACGCCGCCGAACTCTGCGCGGGCAAGCCCTACCCCCTGTCTGCTATGAGCAGGATTCTTTCCGAATGGAAAGCGGCGGGCGTGCGCACCGTCGCCGAAGCAAAGAAACGCGGGGCCGATTATCAGGCGAACGAGAACAAACCAAACACCTCCAAGAACTTCGACGAGCGAGAATACACGCCCGAACAGTTCAAGGCGGTTATTACCAGCATAGAAAGTCTTAAGGACACCGACCTATGAGAGACAGGATTCTGAAAGAGGCTCTCCGACTCAAAGCCGTCGAGAGAAAACGTGCCGAGGAAGAAAAAGCCGCCGCAAGAGAGGCGGTGCTCGCTCTACCCGACGTCGCGGCAGCCCGCAGAAAGTACGTGGGGGCTTTCTACGCAACTGCCCGCAGTCGCTCGCGAGAGGCCACGGAACTCGCCGAAACCCTGCGTGAAGAATATGTCTCCGCCCTCGCCCGTCACGGCTATTCGGAAGAGGATTTCGAGCCCGACGGCGCCTGTCCTCACTGCAACGACACGGGAATTGTCGACGGTTCCCCCTGCAAATGCGTCAGAGACGTGTTCGTGCGCTTGCTGGAAAAGGAATGCGGGATTTCGGCGACGGGCTACGGCCTTGACGATTTCGACGCCACCCGACTTCCCGCCACACGACAAAGCGAACTGCTCGGAAGCGTTTACAGTCTTATGCGCTCCTATGTCGGCAAGTTTCCCGCAATCGGCAAGAACATCGTGCTTCTGACGGGCGCGACCGGCACGGGGAAGACAATGCTTGCCGAGGCTATGGCGCGACAGATGATACGCCGCGGCTACGCCGCCCTTTTCCTGTCCGCCACCGAACTGAACAAACTTATGGTCAAAGCGCACACCTCACGTTATCCCGAATGTGATTCCGTGTTGGACGACGTGCTCTCCGCGGATATGCTCGTCATCGACGACCTCGGCACCGAACCGCGCTACCGGAATGTCACGTGCGAATATCTGCTGACCATACTCGAGGAACGCACGCGCAGGAAACTTTCGACGGTCATAACCACCAATCTTTCGGTGGAACGGATTCTCAACACGTACAACGAGCGCATATTTTCCCGTCTCGGCGACCGTCGTACTGCGCTTGTGCTCGACTTCGAGGGCGAGGACCTGCGCGCGTTTTCCCCCGAAAATCGCTGATTGCGTCCGAAAACACGACTACCGAACAAACGGAATTCAAAATAAAACCGAGGGCTTCCGCCCTCGGTTTTAGTCTTTTGTCAACGGTCGTTCAGTCGTTGTCGGCGCGGTCGAGGTATTCGACGAGCACGCGGAGCGCGCCCTCGATTGCTTCCGCATTGACGCCTTCGGCGTTGTCGCGCGGAGTGTGGATATAATCCGCCATTGCGTCGGAGGCGGTGAGGCTT
>USGA01000022.1 GCA_900554085.1 uncultured Clostridia bacterium
CTACAACGCAATGCCCGTCGACGGCGTCAAGGCACTCATCGAATTTATGAAGAAATTCGAGACCGCAAACAAGTAATTCAGGCGAGGAAAATATGGATATTCTCAAACTCAACGCAATCTCCCCCCTGGCGGACGAAATTCTCGAAGGCTACAACCTCACCGACGCGTGCGACGCTCCCGTGGGTATTCTCGTGAGAAGCGCGAATATGGCCGAATACGCCGTTCCCTCATCTCTTCTTGCGGTGGCCAGAGCGGGTGCAGGCGTCAACAACATTCCTCACGCCGATTACGCGGCGCGCGGTATCGTCGTCTTCAACACGCCCGGCGCAAACGCCAATTCCGTGAAGGAAATGGTCATTTGCGAACTCATACTTGCCGCGCGTAACATCGCCGAATCCATTGCGTGGGCGTCCTCTCTCACGGGCGACGACGTTGCGAAACAGGTGGAGAAAGGCAAAAAGCAGTTCGTCGGACACGAAATCCTCGGCAAAACGCTCGCCGTGCTCGGGCTCGGCGCGATAGGCAGAAAAGTTGCCGTCGCCGCAAACGCGCTCGGTATGAACGTAGTGGGTTACGACCCCTATCTCTCCGAGGCGGCAAAATCCGAAATTCCCTTCGTGACGGTGCTGTCCACTCCCGCCGAAGCGTGCGCGGAAGCCGATTTCGTCACGCTGCATATGCCCGCCACCGCCGAAACAACGGGTATGATAAACGCCGACTCACTCGCCGCAATGAAGGACGGCGTGGTGATAATCAACGCCGCACGTGCCGAACTGGTGAAAGTCGACGACATCAAGGCGGCGCTCGCCGACGGAAAGGTTCACAAATACGTCGCCGATTTCCCCACCGCCGAAGTCAACAACCACAAAGGTATCGTCGCGGTTCCGCACCTCGGCGCGTCCACCGAAGAAGCCGAGGACAACTGCGCTATTATGGCGGCGGGTGAACTCAAGGATTTCATAGAAAACGGCAACGTGGTGAATTCCGTCAACCTGCCCTGTCTCAAGGCGGAGAACGTCAAGGCGCACCGCGCAACGGTCATCGCAAAAGAGGGAACCGCTCTTCCCGAAGGCGCGACCGCAAAGACTGCCAAGGGATACGTTTACGCCATATACGAAAGCGACGACGCAATCGACGCGGCGGCACTCGAAAAGATTGACGGCGTTATCCGCGTCAGAGTCATTCGCTGACGACTGCGACGCAAAAAAGCGCATTAACGAAACGAGGGCGTCAAGCCCTCGTTTTTTTTGCGGTTCAGTCCGTCACCACCCGTGCGATGTGTCTCAGGGTATTGTTCATCGGCTGCGACAGGGCAACGTTGCGGAGCAATATCTCCGAAGGACGTTCGCCTATTATCGCCGAAATAAGGTTGAGTTCGGGCGCGTCGAAAAGGTCTATGACTTCGACGGGGTGTCGCTGCGTGAGATTGACAAGCGTGTCGGGGGTCAGCGCAAGACGGCTTTTCGCCCCGTCCGTTCCCGTGATGAAAGAGGCGATATCGAACACGTCTCCTCCCGTTCCCTCCTCCGTGAGACGGCACGCGAGAGAGGAAAGTTCCTCCCAGTTCTCGACGAGAGGACGCAACCTGAAATGCAGTATTCCGTCCACCGCGAAGTCTACCGTTTCGGACAAAGCCTTGCGGACGATGTTGCTTTCGTATTGTCTGTCAAAGTGCACAAGTGAGCATATCAGAGCACAATCTGCGTGGTTTAACTCTCTCTTTTGCAAATTTCCGAGAAAAAAACGCAGTTTCATAAAAACGAGAATCACCGTCTCGAGAATGCTCGTGACCTGCTCTTCGACCTCTTCGGCAAGTTCGCACACAGAAGCCAGATAAATGAAAATCCTGTCTCTGCTCTCCTCCACGGCAAAGGACAGATTCTTGACTCCGCGCAGTTTGCACAACAGAAATTCTATCTCTTTCCCGAACCCCTTGTCTATACTGATGACGTCAGACCACATATCCACCTCGCCTATATTCTATGCAATCGTCGCGGAATAATTTAGCCGCACGCAAATTCGGAGAGGGGAAAAAAGGAAAAGGGCGACTTCGGCGGAAACGGCGTAAAAGAAGACCGCCTCCGCACGGGCGGAGACGGTCCCCATCAGGAGAGTTGTACCGCGCGATTGCAGCGCGCGTTTGGGTCTTGTTTACAGGCGAACGCCCTTGAAATCCTTGTCGCGCTCGAGAACCATACAGTTGCCGGTGCGGGTGTTGACGCCGATTTTGTATTCCCATTCGTAACCCGCCTCGTCGAAGCCTTTCACTTCGATTTCGTAGACGTAGTAACTCTGCTGCAGGTCGGATTCGATGCGGAACTTCCTGTCGATGTCGTTGAATCTCTCGTCGAGATAGAAAGTGTTTTCGCCGACGAAGGCGGTGCCGTACTGGACAGATGTTGCGTCCGCATATGCGGCGGCAATCGCATAGTTGACTGCGTCTTCCTTGGAGACCGTTATGTTATCGTTGGCGTATCCCGCCGCCGCGCCGAACACGCAGCCGAGCACGATACCCACGGCGGCGATAAGCACTATCATCGCGATGAGACCGATGAGCAGTCCGCGCCAGGAAAATTCTTTCTTTGCGGCTTTGATTTCGGCGGCGTCCGCCCTTTTGATTTCGGCGGCGTTTGCGGAGACGGAGTCGTCCTCGAGAAGAGAAGCGAGGGCTCTCGCTTTCGCAATCTCCTGCTTGACGAATTCCTTTTCTTCGTCGCTGGCGGTGCCTTCCTTGTAATGCTTGAAAGCGTCGTCGTAGTTCATTCCTGTTCCTCCAGAATTTCTTTCAGTTTCATTCTTGCTCTGTACAGCATAACCTTGACGTTGCTTGTGCTCTGCTCGGTTATGCCCGCTATCTCAGCCACCGACATTTCTCCGAAATAGAACAGTTCGATGACTTCGCGCAGATTCTCTTTCAGAAGCGATATTGCGCGGTACAGGGCGACGTATTCTTCTTGCTTGATGAGTCTTTCTGCAAGGTCGCCGCTGTCGTCCGACATCTTGTCGGAGAGTTCCGTCAGGCGTTTTCTTCTGCGCAGGTGGTCGAAATACGCGTTCCTGCACACCTTGAACAACCAGTACTTGAAACTCTCGCTTTCGTCGTCCACTTTCATAAAAGCCTTGTAGAACGACGAAGACACGATTTCGTCCGCAAGCGAAGAATCGCGGCACAGAGAGGCGACATACAATTTCGCTTCATTGTAATATCTGGCAAAAAGCCTCTCAAGTACTTCGTTCTTCATATTCCGCTCACTTCACTTAAAATACGCCTCTGCGGCGCGAAGGTTACAACGATTCTAACATTTTGATGAGGAGTTTTTCAACCCGCCTCGTTCTTTCCTTTCCAAAAAGACTTCCGCGAACGTTTTGCGCTTTTTTCGACGGGCAAATGACCTAAAAAGTGTTGATTGCGCGCGCAATTAGTGTTAATATATCGGTGTGTACATTGCGTGCGCGCGTGCTTAAACACGCCCTCGCGCAGGGAGGAAGTATGAACCAATCCGACTACAAAGCAATCCTCGACAGTCTCACTCTCGAAGAAAAAGCGTCACTTTGTTCCGGTCTCACCTTCTGGAAAACCGCGCCCGTTGACCGCGTCGGTATTCCTTCCGTCCTTATGACGGACGGCCCTCACGGGGTCAGGCACGAGCAGGAAAGCGTCGGCACCAACATTATGAACGTCGCTCACCCCGCCACCTGTTTCCCTCCCGCCGTCACTACGGCGAGTTCGTGGGACCCCGCTCTTGCCGAAGCCGAAGGCAAAGCCATAGCCGAGGAAGCCAAGGCACAGAAGATTACCACCGTTCTCGGTCCCGGCGTCAACATCAAGCGCAGCCCCCTCTGCGGCAGGAACTTCGAATATTTCTCCGAAGACCCCCTCGTTGCCGGAATTATGGGAGCGGCCTGGGTGCACGGCGCAAAGCAGGAAGGCGTGGGCGCTTCCCTCAAACATTTCTGCGTGAACAACCAGGAGCACCTCCGTATGTGCATCGACACAATCGTCGACGAGCGTGCCCTGCGTGAAATTTATCTTCCCGCATTCGAGTACGTCGTAAAGAAGGAACAGCCCGCACAGGTGATGTGCTCTTACAACCGCATTGCAGGCACCTATCTCTCCGACAACAAACGTATGCTCACCGACATTCTCCGCGACGAATGGGGATTCGAAGGCATTGTCGTCAGCGACTGGGGTGCGGTCAACGACAGAATCGAAGGTATACGCGCCGGGCTTGACCTCGAGATGCCCGGCAACAAGGGTGCAAACGACCGCGTTATCGTCAAAGCCGTCAAGGACGGCGTCATCTCCGAGGAAGAACTCGACCGCGTCGTGCTCCGTCTCATCAAATTCGCAATGGAGTGCAAAGCCAACGAGGTCGACGGTGCGGACCCGCACTTCGAAGAACATCACGCGCTCGCCGCGAAAATCGCTTCCGAAAGTGCCGTGCTGCTCAAGAACGAGGGTATTCTCCCCCTCTCCAAGGACACCAAAGTGGCGGTGATAGGCGCGCTCGCCGCGAAACCCCGCTATCAGGGCACGGGCTCGAGCAACATCAATCCTTCCCGACTCACTTCCTTCATCGACGCTATGAACGAAGCCGGTATCCCCTACGACTACGCCGAGGGCTACAAGTTCAAAGGGGACGGCTACAGCCCGAAACTCGTCAAGCAGGCGCTCGAAAAAGCCAAAGCCGCCGACGTCGTTCTGCTGTTCATAGGTCTCACTCCCGAATACGAATCCGAGGGCTTCGACAGACGTCACATCGATATGCCCGACAGTCACGTCATTCTCGCCGAAGAAATCGCCAAGGTCAATCCCAACGTCGTTGCCGTGCTTTCCTGCGGCGCTCCCGTACAACTCGACCGCGTCGAACCCGCTTCCCGCGCAATACTCAATATGTACCTCGGAGGACAGGCGGTGGGTATAGCCACGCGCGACATTATCTACGGCGACGTCAACCCGTCGGGCAAACTCGCCGAGACTTTCCCGCTCAAAGAAAGCGACAGCCTTTCCTCGCTCTACTTCCCTATGGGACCGCGCAACGTGCAGTACCGCGAAAGCGTGTACGTCGGCTACCGTTATTTCGAGGCCGTCGACAAACCCGTGCGCTACCCCTTCGGATTCGGTCTCAGTTACACCGAGTTCGAATACTCCGACCTCACTCTTTCCGCGTCGGCAATCGACGAAGGAGAGCCTCTCACCGTCACTTTCAAAGTCAAGAATACGGGAAGCCGCGACGGTGCGGAAATCGCACAGGTCTACGTCTCGGACCTCGTGTCCACCATATTCCGCCCCGTCAAGGAACTGCGCGCCTTCAAAAAGATATTCCTCAAAGCGGGCGAAGAAAAAGAGATTTCTCTCACCCTCGACAGCCGCGCTTTCGCCTACTATAACGTGCTCATAAAGGACTGGCACATCGAAAGCGGCGATTTCGACATACTCGTCGGCGCTTCCTCGGCCGATATCCGACTGAAAGCGACCGTCGCCGTCAAATCCGCCAATCCGAACGCACCCATTCCCGATTACCGCGCGGACGCACCGTTCTACTACGACATCAAGGAAAGTTCCGAGCGCAAGCGCACCGTTCCCGTCGAACAGTTCGCCGCTCTTTACGGTTCTTCCGTCACCGAGAACACCCCCTACCTCAAGGGTGAATTCGACCACAACTGCTGCCTGAGCGACGTGGCAAATTCCCCCGTCGGGAAAATCCTGAATTTCGTTATGGTGAGCGGCGCCAAAATGGTGGCGGGACGCTCGGAAAACCGCGAAATGATAATACGCTCGGTGCAGGATATGCCCCTGCGCGCGTTTATGGGCTTCACGGGGGGCGTTATATCCTCCGCCTCGGTGGACGCCCTCGCGGATATGTGCAACGGCGTCAAAGGCAGTTTCAAGCGTTTCCGCAAGGGTTTCAAGCGCGACAAAGAACTGGAATCCTACACCGTCAAGCCCCAGATGCTTTCCAAGAAAGCGGCAAAAGCGGCTAAAAAAGCCGACAAAGACTGACCGACACGCCCTTACGGGTCGCGCTGACAATAAATATACGGTTTGCGCGCGCCGCGCGCGCTGAAATTATGGACGACATAAATTCCGCAGACGTAATGCCCTCCCCCGAGGCGAAAGAACTCCCCGTCGGAGAAGAAGTTTCCGCATGCGACACAGCCGCCGCGGGTGAGGTCGCAAACGAAATCGTACCCGAAACGTCGACAGACGAAATTTCGGACGACACCTCGGCACAGCCCCCCAAGGAAGCCCCGCTTTCCACCAGGAAAAAAGTGTTCAAGGCGTTCAAATTCTATCTGTTGCTTGCGGCGCTGTCCGTGGTGTGGGCTATTGCCGACTACGTTTTCATAGTCCCCAACGCATTCGCGCCGGGCGGTCTCAACGGCGTCTCTTCCCTTATTTACAACGCGGTCTTGCCGTTCAATCAGCACCTTGCCGACACCGTGTTCAGCCCCGCCGTCACAGGTCTGGTGCTCAACATTCCTCTGCTCATCGCGGCGTTCCTGGTTCTCAATAAGAAATTCACGTTCGATACGCTCTACTGCGTAACGGTTCACTCCATTTTTATGGCGGTGTTCGACCTCATCGACGGATTCCCCAAATATTATGCAGGCAGTTACGAAAGCGGATATATGCTCCTCGCCTCGCTCGCAGGCGGCGCGATTTCCGGTCTCAGTCTCGGTCTTATGCTCCGCTTCAACGCCTCGCGCGGCGGCACCGACATCATCGGAAAACTCATCTACGCCAAGAACCCCATTTCCAGCGTGCACTGGCTGATATTTATGTGCGACTGCGTCATCGTCATCGCTTCCGGCGGTCTGGCATTTATCGACATAGACTTCAGCGCAGGCTCCGACGCGGTCATCACCGCCGTGCTTTCGCCTATACTCTATTCGTTCCTTTCGCTGGTCGCGACTTCGCAGGTGGCGGACGTCATTCAGTCCGGTTTCCAGGCGTCTATCGTGTTCAACGTCATTTCCGACCACCACGACGCAATAGCGGAGGAAATCACCCGCAAACTTCACCGCGGCGTTACGGTCTCCGACGGTATAGGCTACTATACGGGCAAGCAACACAAAGTACTCGTATGTGTGGTCCGCAAAAAACAGATAAACGAAGTCAAACACATCATTCAGAACAAAGACCCCGCGGCTTTCATCTACATAACGAAGGCCCGCGAAGTCAACGGCTACGGTTTTGCTCCGCTCAAGAGCGACGACTTGCCTCGTAGTGTCCGACGCAGAAATACTCAGGATTCCTGAACGCCCCGATTCGGGGCGTTTTTGTTCACGTTTTCCGCCTTTCGACGCCGCTTGCCCGCGACGTTACCGAAATTGAAGCGAAATTCCGTCATTCGTTGGACATATCGCAAGCACGGTAGTATGATAATCGGCGGGGAAAAGAGGAGTTGACGTGGAAAAGGATTTAACCGTAGGCAGTCCCCGCAAGGTTCTTTGGAAATTTTGCCTCCCGCTCTTCGGAAGCATTGTTTTTCAGCAACTTTACAATATAGCCGACAGTCTTGTGGCCGGAAAATTCATCGGCGAAAACGCTCTCGCCGCCGTCGGCAATTCCTACGAAATCACACTGGTTTTCATCGCTTTCGCTTTCGGTTGCAACATAGGCTGCTCGGTCGTTGCCGCGCGGTTTTTCGGCGCCAAACGTATAGCCGACGTGAAAAGCGCGGTTTCTACGGCTTATATATCCTCGGCGGTGCTTTGCGCGGTGTTGACGGTGCTCGGGCTGACCTGCGCTCCCCTGTTGCTCAAGGCAATCAACACCCCCGACAGCATATTCGCAGACAGTCTGCTCTATCTCTACATCTACGTGGGCGGTCTGTTCTTCCTGTTCTTCTACAACATTGCGACGGGCGTGTTTGCCGCGCTCGGTGATTCGGTCACGCCTTTCATATTGCTTGCGGTGTCCTCCGTCGCCAACATATTCGTGGACATACTTTTCGTCACCGTGTTCGCTATGGGCGTGGCGGGCGTGGCGTGGGCTACCTTCATTTGCCAGGGTATGAGTTGCGTGGTCGCGAACATCGTGCTGGTGTTCAGGCTCAAAAAACTCCGTTCCGAGGAAAAACACCGCGTTTTCTCGAAGGAAATGCTCGGCGAATTCGCAAAAGTAGCGGTACCGAGTATGCTTCAGCAAGGCTTTGTCTCGGTGGGCAACATAATTATTCAAAGCATTATAAACACTTTCGGAGAGGCGGTCATCGCAGGTTATTCCGCGGCTATCAAATACAACAACTTCACCGTGCTTTCGTTCACCACGCTGGGAAACGGAATGTCCAACTTCACGGCTCAGAACATAGGCGCGGACAAACCCGACCGCGTGCGCAAAGGTTTCCGCGCGGGGCTGGTTATGGTGTGCTCTTTCGCTGTGGTGTTCACGCTGGTCTACACTCTTGCGGGACAGTATGCCGTGCAACTGTTTATGAACGAGGACGCCAGCGCCGAGGCGCTTTCCACGGGCGTTATGTTCCTTATCATCGTCGCCCCGTTCTACGTAATCATAGCGGCAAAGATAATGGCG
>USGA01000023.1 GCA_900554085.1 uncultured Clostridia bacterium
TCTTCGCGAAAACCGCGCGGTTATGGACAAGATGGTGAAACTGCTCTACGAAAAAGAGACCATTTACGAAGCGGAAATCGACGCTCTGTTCGAGCCCGAAACCGAGACCGCAACCGCTCTCGAGGGTAAGGTGGAAACCCCCGCTGCGGAAGCGACGGAAGACAAGACGGCCGACGCGCCCGAAGAGAAAACCGCGCCCGAAGCCGCCGTCCCCGCAATCGGAACGGACGCCGAAGTCGGCGCGGAAACCGCTCCCGCCGAAAAGAAAGCGGCCCCCCGCAAAAAGCCCGCTACCCAAAAAGTCGCCGACGACAAAGACACTTCCGAGAATTGACGGCGCACACGCCCGCGGGCGTTGCGTCATAGGGTTGAATATGGGAGACAAGAAACAACACATTCCCTCGCGGAAAGAAATCCGCGAGGCAAAGCGCGCGGATTTGCGCGCCGTTATGGAAAAGGACCCCGCCGCCACTTCCGAGTGGGCGGTGCGGTTCACTTATGCGGGCTACAAAGCCCTTTCCGCCTACCGCAGGGCGCATAATCTCTACCTCAGAGGCTACGTCAATCTCGCCCGTATCGTCGCCGACAGGGCGCGCAAAACGACGGGCGTCGAAATTCACCCCGCCGCGAAAATCGGCAAGGGCGTTATGATAGACCACGGAAGCGGCGTCGTAATCGGCGAAACCGCGGAGGTCGGCGACGGCTGCATACTCTATCAGGGCGTCACGCTCGGCGGCACGGGCAAGGATACGGGCAAGCGCCACCCCACTCTCGAAAACGACGTTATGGTGAGCGCGGGCGCAAAAGTGCTCGGGCCGCTCACCGTCGGCGCTCATTCCAAAATCGGAGCGGGCAGCGTCGTCCTCAAGGACGTGCCCCCCTACTCCACCGTCGTGGGCGTGCCCGGACGCGTGGTGAAACAGGACGGCAAGCGCGTTGCGGATATGGACCAGGTGCTTTTGCCCGACCCCATTCTGGAAGAATTCAGACGACTCAACGCGCGCCTGCAGGAACTCGAACGCGCGACCGGCGTTGCCACGGGCATAGGACTCTCTTCGGAAGACAAGGCGGCGGAGGAAGCCGCCATAGCCGCTTTCGAGCATACCGACGAAGACAAGGAATGATATGAAAATCTACAATTCACTCACCAGACGCAAAGAACAATTCGTTCCCCTCGACGGCAACAACGTCAGAATGTACGCTTGCGGCATAACCGTCTCGGGCGACGCTCATATCGGACACGCCTACCAGGCGCTGATTTACGACATCATAAGGAAATATCTCGTCAAGAAAGGTTTTGCGGTCTCCTATGCCCGCAACTACACCGACGTCGACGACAAGATTATCGCCCGCTCCAACGAGACGGGTATTCCCGCCGACCGCTACGCCGAAATGATGATTGAAAAAATCGACGGCGAAATGCGGCAACTGCAGGTAGACGACCCCGATATATGGCTCAAAGCCACCGAAACCATAGACGGAATCGAAAAATTCATCGCCGCCCTCATCGAAAAAGGGCACGCCTACTCCACCCCCGAGGGCGACGTGTATTTTTCCGTGGACAGTTTCCCCGGATACGGCAAACTCTCGGGCCGCAACCTCGAAGACGCCCGCGAAAGCGTGCGTATCGAGAACGAGGAAAACAAGCGCAATCCCCTCGATTTCGCGCTGTGGAAATCCGCAAAACCCGGCGAACCGCACTGGACCTCCCCGTGGGGCGAAGGACGTCCCGGCTGGCACATAGAATGCTCCGCAATGAACCTCAAGGCGTTCGGCGAACAGATTGACATTCACGGGGGCGGACGCGACCTCATTTTCCCCCACCACGAAAACGAAATAGCGCAGTCAGAGGCTCTCACCGGCAAGCCCTTTGCCAAATACTGGATTCACAACGGGCTGATAAAGGTCAACGGTCAGAAGATGAGCAAGTCGCTGGGCAACAGTCTGCTGCTCGCCGACCTTCTCGCCAAGTACTCTCCCGAAGTAATAAAATTCGCCCTGTTGCAGACGAATTACCGCGGGGACATCAACATCACGGATTCTCTCTTCCCCGACGCCGAAAAACATCTTGTGTCTTTCTACAAAGTGCTCCGCGACGCCGAAGCCGCCGGCGTGAAATGCGACGGTGCCGACCCCGCAATCGACGCGGCGTTCGACGCGGCAATGGACGACGATTTCAACACCGCCAAGGCCCTCGCGGACCTTTTCGCTCTGTTCAGGGAAGCGGGCGCGGCGCTGCGCTCGGGCGACAAAAAACGTGCCGACGATATTCTCGGCCAGGTGAAAAAGACCTATTCCCTGCTGGGGTTGTTCCGCACTTCGCCCGCGGAATTTCTGGCCCGCGCCGAGGACGGGAAATCCTCCGATATTCCCGCGGAAATCCGCACCCTCGCCGACAAACGCGCCGAAGCCAAGAAAGCGAAAGACTGGGCGGAAGCCGACAGGCTGCGCGCCGAAATCACCGCCGCAGGCTACTCCGTCAAGGACGGGAAAGACGGCTACACGCTGGAAAAGATTTCCTGACAAAGCGAACAAAATTACGTTTATCGCACAAAATCCGCCTTTAATCGGCGGATTTTGTCGTTTAATCCGTCGTTTTGTCGCATTTCGCCTTGTGCGTTCCGACGTGTGTCGGCGGGCTTTTATATTGCACCTTTTTTGCGCGTGTCCGTTGCACGCGGGCGAGGCGTATGGTATATTATACCTTGGAAGAGTGATAGAATTACTTGTATAAGGACGGTAAATAATGTTCTCGGGCTTGGTTAGTGCGTCTTACTGGTACGTCGATGTGGCGATTGCGGTATTCCTTGCGCTTTTCCTCATCGGCGGAATCATCAAAGGCTTTGCCAAATCCACCAAAGGCTTTTTCGCCTTTGTTGTCATCGTGTGCGCTTCCGCTCTGCTTATGGGCGTAACCCAGGAATCCGCAATGGAATCCTCCATCGGCACGGGCATCGAAGATAAAATTTCCTCTGCGGCGGGCGATTGGGGCGTGGCTTTCAACAGTCCCGTTCAACGCGACGCCGACGGCAACATTTACGTACTGGTCAACGACTCCCCCGTCCTGCTCGACGCTCAGGAATTCGGCTTCAAAGGCACTATGGCGAAATTCTACGCCGAACGCTTCGACGTCGCCGACGGCGACACGGTTGCGGGGTCTGCCGTGCGCAGCCTCACGGGCGTGTGTGTGTCGGCGGTTATGTTCCTCATTTTCGTTGCGGCGTTTCTCGTGCTCTTCCTCGTGCTGAGGATTGTCCTCAGACCCGTTTCCAACTCCGATTCCACGGCTGTCAAGGCGGTGGACAAAACGCTCGGCGCAATCCTGCGCCTGTTCATAGGTCTAGTCATACTCTGGGCAATTATCGCCATCGTCGCCGCCATAGGCGAGAAAGCGGGCGTGGTGGACGAATATATACACGGCTCGGCCATAGGAGGTTTCTTCTATGAGAACAACCCGCTCACGACCGTGTTCAAAATGATTTTCGGAGGTTGATATGAAAGCCGTCAGTTTCATCGTCGGGATACTCGTCGGTATGGTACTGCTCGTCGTCGCCGTCGGCGGCGCGGTGCTGGTCACGGCGTCGGTTGTCACCGTGGGCCAAATCGAAAATTCCGTGGGCTCGGACGTCATAGACGACAACAGCGACGTGAACAACAAGACTTTGCTTGACCTCGCCACCGACCTCATCAAGGATTTCGGAGACCCGTCGTCTCTCACAATAAACCTGTTCCGCGAAAAATACGGGCTCAAAATCCCCGCGGAAATCAGCGGAATAGACATTTCCGTACTTTTCGACTACCCCATTTCCGAAGTGGCAAATCACCTCGGCGACGTCGTCAACAATATGACGCTCCGCGACGTGGGCGAATTCCTGGAAATGGATTTCTCGTCCTACGGTCTCAAAGTTCTTGACGACAACCTCGACAATCCCGTCAACATTGCTCTAGACAACGTTCTGAAATCCATAGATTCGTCGGCGATGACGCTTTACACTCTCGAAAGGGATTTCGGAATCACGCTCGGGGAAAACCGTCTGTTCGACGAATTGTACTACACTCCTATGAGCGAATTCGGCGGGGTGCTGGACTATCTGCCCGTCGGCACTCTCACGGGCGCCGACAGCGACCTTTTCCTGCCGGTCGGCGAGAACACCGTGTTCGTTTCCGTAGACCGCTACGAGGAAGTGGAAACGGGGGAAATCTCACTTGTAAAGGACGGCGCCGAGACTTATGTCGCGGGGGCGGACGAAAACGGCCTTATCCGCCGCGAACTCAGGTTCACCCTCAACTCGGACGGCGTGTATACGGTCGACAATTCCTGCTACGACGCGGATTACGACGGAACGGGCACCTACTACCGTCACGTCACGTCCGAGGCATACGACGGCACACAGGACGGAGAACTGTTTGTCAAAGCCTATCTCAACAACGTAAGCCTGAACGGCACGGGGTGGAGTCTCGTTTACGACAGCCTGTTCCCGCTCAACGCTCTCTATACCGACGATACTCTCAGCGCAACGGTTGCCGATTCGGTGAGCGGCGGCACGGTGCGCATCGACGGCACGCTCTGGCTCAACTCTGCCGCTGAGGGCGAAACCGCCGTCGCGGAAGCAGTCGCGGTATTCGGGTTGCCCGAGGGCACCGCGGTCGACGCCAACACCCGTCTCGAAGAAAAGAAAGACGACGTGACCTACACCGCCGAACACGTGCGGGTGCACGTCGGCACTTCGGACCAGGCGATTCAGATAATCGCCGGAGTGGGTGTAAACGGACTCAACAACGTCACCGACAAAATCACTTCTCTCAAACTCGGAGAAGTGCTGGACATAACCGACGACAGCGCCAAAATACTCCGCACCCTCAAGGACACCACAATCAACAAACTCAGCGACGCCCTCGATACCATAGTGCTCTCCGACGCCACGGATATTATTCTCGACGAATACACACCCGCAGCAGACGGCGCGTACGTCTACGTCGACGGTTATTACACACTCTACAATCCTTCCAGACACGAGGGAATGCAGCGTTACGACAAAACCGCCGTCGACGGCTCGGCTTCCGCGGCGCTGCAACGTCTTGCAAACGTCGCCATTCCCGACATATCGGCAGCGTTCTCGAAAATGGTGCTTGCCGACGCTCTTGCCGTCTCTCCCGACACTTACGCCGAAGTTGCCGCTCCCGTCGAGGGGCACACCTACTACGTGTTCAACGCGACGTACGGCTATCCCGAGCGCATCACCTACTCCGCCTCCGAGCACGCCGGCCTCGCCGTCTTCGAGCGCACGTCAGAGGGCGACAGCAACACCGTGCTCAAGCAACTTGCATATGTCGCCATCGACGACGTCTCCGCCGCAATGGACGGAATAATCGGCAGCACTCTGCTCTCCGATATAATCGACGTGTTCCGTTACACCAAGGTGAAGGATTACACGAGCGGCGAGGCGGGTTGGCTTATCGGTTACAATCCCTACTTTACCGAAGGGAGCGGCGACGACGTAACGCGTTACGCATACGTATACAACGGCGACGGCAATTATTACAAGACGGACTTCTTCTACTTCGCGGTGGACGAGACCGCAAACGCAGGCTGGCTGAAAGAGGACGGCGCACCACGTACTTATTCCTATGCGCAGATTTCGGATATGGGCGAATTCGCAACCGCGCTTTCCGCTCAGAACGTTTATGTGAAGGAAGCGGACGGGACTTTCCGTTCAAACCCCGCACTGGTGTCGTACTATGCGGCAAAATACCGTGATTCCCTGCTCGACAACTGCACGCTGTATAAACGCGTCGAGGGCGTCGGGGAAGGACAGTCAACCGCCTCCGTTTACTTCAACGGCGGCACCGACGGCGGGCTGTACGTCAAGTATTTCAACAAGTACTACCGCTACAATCCCGAGAATCCCGCACATTGGGGCGAACCGCTCTACTTCAAGTTCACGGGCGGGTATTATCCCGCCTCCGCAGACACGGCGACCGAGACGAAATACTATTACGATTTCTCCTCGGGCACATTCATTGAACAACCCGATTCCGACACCGCTTCCGACACCACTTCGGCGGTTGCCTTTGCCGTAAAAATGCCCGACAGCAAAGACGGCTATTATTACACGGAGATATCCTCTCCGCTCGCCGACGGCGACGACGCTTTCACCGACGGCACCCCCGTTTATTCCAAACGCGAATGCGAGACGGTCTATAAGGAATACACCGCGGGCACGACGGACGATTATCAGAAAGACCCGTCGAACAGATTCGTGGAAATCGACGGGGAATTCGTGCCGTACGACGAGAGCGCACACGCGGGAATGACGGTGTATGTGCGCTACATCGCGTACATCGGCAACGACGCGGCAAACGACGGCGGATACGGCAACCTCGCCGCCCTGTCGTCAATAAAAGTCGAGATTGTCACCGAAAAGAGTTCGGCGGTCCTGCTTGCAATCGCCGAACGCGGCCTTACGCTCAACACTCTCGACGAAAACATCAAATCCTTCACAATAGAAGAACTGATGGATATCGAGGAAGGCTCGATTTTCGACGACCCCGACATAAGGTCCGCAACGGTAGACACGCTCGCCACGGCAATCACGTCCAAATTCTCGACGATGTCGATAAGCGAACTTATACGTTGGGCAAACGTCCGCGGCGTCGACGAACAGGTGCTGTTCATTCTCGAAGATGTCAAAATCGCCGACTTCTTCACCTCGCTCGAATACAACAACGGCACCATTACCGTCAATATGGAGAAACTGCTCGGCGTGACCACCACTCCCTGACAAAGGGTTTTCCAAAAAACAAACTGCGTTTATTATGCAAAAACCGACCGTTTATGCGGTCGGTTTTCATTTGTAAAGCCTGGTTTTGTCGTTTCCGGCGATTCTCGCCCGTCGACTGCGTCAGACGGGAGTGTTCTCCACCACTACTGCGATTATGAAACAAATCCAAAGCACGAGGATAAAACCGCCCTCCGCCGGAATTGCCAGTTTGGTGTACGGGCATTTCCAGCCTTTGTCCACGAACGTGAAAACGAAACGCGTAAAAAACACCGTGTTCGCAAAAATCAACCCGCCGACCAACGAATAGAACGGGTGCCCGAACACGAACGCCAGCACGCCGAGAAACAATGCCAGCGCAAACGATATACCTCCGTAATAGACGCGGATTTCCGTCTTGCCCGCATTGTCGACGGGTTGTACCGAGTACTGTTTGCCGAATTTTTCGGGTTTCGCCATAAAGACTACGGCGGTGCAAAGGAAATAAATCATCAGACCTATGGTAGCCACGGTAGCGGCAATGTTGTCCGCTATTATCTCTTTCAGAATCAATGCGTTCATAATATCCTCCTGGGTCGATTATATTTGCCGCCGCTTCCCTTGTCAATACGGACCGACGGTACAAGCGAGACATCGCAACGTTCGGCAATTGTTCCACTGCGTTGCCGTCCGCATTAACCGTCGCGCTTACGCCTTTTCGTCAACACGCGCGCATACTGATTGTATGCGCAGGGGTGAGAGCCCGAAACAAAACAAAAGCACCCGTTTTCGGGTGCTCTGTGGCGCCTGTTGAGGGACTCGAACCCCCGACACTGCGGTTAACAGCCGCATGCTCTACCGACTGAGCTAAACAGGCAAAATCAAATTGCTTAGTTATGATAATCTTATCACGCCGTTTTGTCAACTGTTTTTCGCGGCGCGGCGTTTTTGGGGTTTGTTTCCCTGCGGAACTCTCATTCAGATGTACAATACGTCGAATCCGAAAATCGCGGAAAGAACGTACCCGAACACAATCGCGACCGCGAACATAACGCCGAATATGGCAAAATTCTCTTTCATATTCTTTCTGTCGCGGAAAAGCACTGCAAAACCCAACCCCGCATTCATCAACAATCCTCCGACGGTTGCCCCGAAGCCGAGCCCTCCCATAAGATAAAGGTCGCTTATTACCACCGACGACGCGCAGTTCGGAATGGCGCCGACAAGCACGGCGAACAGCGGCGCAACGTACTTGTTGACCGTGAGAAAACTCATCAGCCTGTCTTCGCCGACATAGTAAACGACAATTCCGAAAATTACGTTTATTATCAGTATATAAAGAAATATCTTGAGACTGTGCGCCAGAGGGTGCAACAGATAGTGTTTGAGTTTCTCCCTCCTCTCTTTTCTACCGTTCTGGATTTCGTCTCCGCAGGGCGTATCGCAACGGGAATGGTCGTGCCCGTCGTCGTGTTCCTCCTGCTCTATCGTGTGTCCGCAACAGCCGAGATGAATGGTAGGCTCGTGGCTGCATTCGTCGTGGTGCGCGGCGACCTCGCGTCTGCTCCTCGAATACAAAGCGTCCGCCGTGTAGCCGACTAAAAGACCAATGGCGAATTTGAACGCGAGTATGGGGAATATATGCAGGGCTTTCGCGCCTGAGGCTATGAAAATCGGGAGCGCCTCGTCGGACGTTGCGAGATATACGCCGAGCAACGTTCCCACGGTGATATGACGCTTTTTGTAAAGGTCTGTCGC
>USGA01000024.1 GCA_900554085.1 uncultured Clostridia bacterium
GCCGTCGCTCTTTCGGGAATGGCGGGGCGAGGATTCGTTTTCGTGGGATTTCTGCCCGAGAAAGCCTCGGCGAGGAGGGAGCGCATAAAGAAAGCCGCAAAAACCGAGTTGCCCATCGTCGTGTACGTCGCGCCGCACGACGTAAAAAAAACGGCGGCGGAACTGGGCGCCGTGCTCGGCGACAGGAAGGTGGTCGTCGCACGCGAACTTACCAAACTTCACGAGAGCGTGACGGAATGTTAGTTGCTTGATTTCGAATGTGAAGAAAGGGGAGAAATCGTGCTTGTAATCGAGGGCGCGAAAGAGGAAAATACCCTGCTTTCGCTTTCTCCCGAAGAACACCTCGCCGCCTGTCTTGCCGCGGGTATGTCGGAAAAGGACGCCGTCAAAAAAGTGGCGGCGGAAAGAGGAGTGCCCAAGAACGAAATTTACAGACTTACCGTAAAAGACAGATGACGTGCGCTCTTGTCGTCGCGTGACGGATAAGCAAGGATATTGTCGTATCCGCACGACGTGCGCTTCTGTCCGCCTCT
Source organism: uncultured Clostridia bacterium (assembly GCA_900554085.1). Classification (GTDB taxonomy): domain Bacteria; phylum Bacillota; class Clostridia; order Christensenellales; family CAG-917; genus Limadaptatus. Next base: position 534 of record USGA01000024.1, read on the forward strand.
CGGCCGTTGTCCGTCGCCTGCTGCGCTTGCCCGAAGGCGGCGTTTTTTATTTACTTTCTTTTTGAGGACGCAATCGCGAAAATGCGTGCCCGACGGAAAAAGTTCCCCGCATTGCGCGCGGCGCGGTGTGCTAGTATCGTGACAGTATCGTGCGCGGAGGCGTTATGCGCGAATTTCTACACACAAAACTCGACATCGCAAGAGACATCGGCGGCGCGAAAGTGTTTGCGGGAGAGGACATCGTCCCGTCAATACCCGCCACGGCGGCGGAAATCGTCGAAAACGGAAGGGTTCTGTTGCTTTGCGACAGAGGCACGGCGCGCATAGCGTCGGACGTGGCTGCCGAAATGAAAGGCGGCGGATTTCGCGTAAGCGCACACGACGTCGACGAGGATTTCGTCCCGGAGGAGCAATGTCGTCTGGTGCTCGGAGTTGGCGCGGGAAGAGTGGCGGAAAAATGCAAAAGTACCGCTCGCGAACTGGGCGCCGAGTGTGCTTTGCTGCTTACCGCTCCGACGAGCGAAAAGATTCTTTCGGGCGGCGGAATAAATCAGGTGTATCTCGACAAAAAAGTTTTGTCCTCCTGTCCGAGGCGTTGTTACGCGGCGGGGCTCGGCATATTGCTTGCCCGCCCCGTAATCGAATTCGACAGAATGTTCGACAACAAGGTATGTTCGGCGGGTACGACGGAAGTGGAGGCGACTTCGGTCGTGCGTGACCCCGACCCGACCGCTCTTGCCGTCGAATTGCTGACGCTGGGCGCGAAGGACGACGCATTTTTGCGCTCGGAGGAGGGAAAGAGGGCCCCGCGTCCCGCCCCTTGCGACGCCGTTGCCGAGGTGCTTTCGCGCATCGCGCTCCAAAAAGGAAAAAATCCGCGTTTGCGCGGAGAGTATATGTTCGTCACCGCCTGTGCGCTCAAGCGCTTCTACACCCTTTTTCTGTCTTCGCCGTCAATCGATACGTTGCTTCCCGCCGACAACGACGCCGTGCTTTCCCGACTGGTCGCGCTGACGGGCAGGGAGCGCGCGGGATTGCTGCAAATGTTTGACTTTTCGGACGTCAACAGTTATTTTAGAATAAGTTACATAGTCGGAGAATACAGGTTGGATTTCATCGACAGACTGTCCGCAATCGACCTTGCCGCCGCAGAGAGAAAGTGGCGTCGGACCTATGACGACGCGGGTTTCTTCCTGAGGGGTGCGATAACGGCGAGAGAGGTGACGGAGGCGATGTCGCTGGCGGGCGCCGTGTCGGGCGGATTGTTGCATTACGCTGCCACGACGGGATTTCTGGACAGAGTGGCGGCGATTCCTTCCTGACATCCGCTTTCACAAGGGAGAAAGGGTTGAAAGACATAAGAGACGTCGAACTTTTTTTATTTGACCTCGACGGTACGGTATACGTCGGCGACAAGGAGATAGAAGGCTCTTTCGCCGCGATTAACCGTCTGCGCGCTCTGGGCAAAAGAGTGTGCTTTTTCACCAACAACAGTTCCCGCAAACATACCGATTACATCGAACGCCTGAAAAGACTCGGGCTCGAGGTTACCGCCGACGAAGTCTACACCAGCGGACAGGTGACCTGCGAATATCTCCTGGAGCACCACACCGGCAAAAAGGTGCTTCTGCTGGGCAACGACAGGCTGAAGGCGGAATTCGCCGAGTACGGTATCGAGACCGTGGAAACCCACCCGGATATTGCCGTTATCGCGTTCGACACCTCGCTTACTTACGAAAAACTTTACAATTTCTGCAGGTGGGTGCAGGAGGATATACCTTACTTTGCCACCCACCCCGACAATTTCTGTCCCGCGGAAGTATGTCCTATGCCCGACGTGGGCGCTCTCACCGAGGCCGTACGCCTTACCGTCGGTCGCTCGCCCGACCTGGTTATGGGCAAGCCTTTTGCGGCGGCGGGGGAGAGGATAGCAAAGCGATTCGGACTGCCTCCCGAAAAAATCGCAATGGTAGGCGACAGATTGTATACGGACATCGCGTTCGGGGTCAACTGCGGATTCGTGTCCGTGCTGGTGCTGACGGGCGAGACCGACAGGGCTATGGCGGAGAAGTCCGACATCAAAGCCGACGTCGTTCTCGGGGCGGTGAAGGATATCCCCGCGCTGGTGGAATGATTTTGGCACAAATGCGCATTTGATATGCGCTTTTTGTGTCGGTAAAGTATAGATATCGCAAAATATCGTCACATAAACGTATGTTCGTTTGTGCATAGTCGCAACCGTACATATGCGACATCAAGCAAACGACCGCCTGCGACGGTGTGCAGATGCGCAAATGCGCACTTGCCCTGTCGGGCGCGTGATCGTGAGGGAGACAAATGGCATCACTGCTCTCAGCGACAAACGAAGTCTGGCCGCAATGGCTCATATTCGCCGTTTATATGGCGGTCATTCTCGTCGTTGCCGTCGTGACCCGCAGGAAGAGCGCGAGTGTGGAAGGATTTATGTTCGCCAACAAAGGCGTGGGCGGCTGGCTGAGCGCTTTCGCTTACGGCGCGACCTATTTTTCCGCCGTCGTGTTCGTCGGTTATGCGGGCAAATTCGGGTGGAATTTCGGCTTGTCCGCCGTGTGGATAGGCATAGGGAATATGCTCATCGGAACGCTGGCGGCGTGGTTCATTCTTGCCGCCCGCACGAAGCGTATGACAACGGCGTTGTCGGTGCGTACGATGCCCGAATTTTTCGAAAAAAGGTACGAGAGCAAATACATCAAACTCTTTGCCGCAATAATCGTTTTCGTTTTTCTGCTGCCGTATTCCGCGTCCGTGTATCAGGGAATGGGGTACATTTTCGAAGCCGCGCTCGGCATTGACGCCAAATGGTGCGTGCTCATCCTGGCGGGGCTGACGGCCGTCTATCTTTTCCTCGGCGGCTACTTTGCCACCACGATTACCGACTTCATTCAGGGACTCATAATGATTGTGGGAATCGTTGTCACGGTGTTCGCGCTGCTCGGCAGCCCGCAGATGAACTGGGGCGAGGGTCTGTCTGCGCTGTGGAACGACCCCGACCTTACCCTTATTCCCAACGCAGTCACTCTCGAGGGCGGGACCTTCCTCGACAACCAACTTTTCAACGTGTTCATTCTCGTGTGCCTCACCTCGTTCGGAATGTGGGGGATGCCTCAATCCATTCACAAGTTCTATGCCATAAAGGACGGAGCGGCAATCAGGAAAGGCGCAATCATTTCCACTTTCTTTTCCCTCATAGTGGGGTGCGGCGCCTACTTTATGGGAAGTATGGTCACGCGTTTCGTGGACGAAGTGCCGGACGGCAACTTTGACAAACTCATTCCCGAAATGCTGGTGAACAACGTTCCGTCGGCTCTTCTCGGGTTGATTATAGTGCTGTTGTTCTCGGCTTCGATGTCAACGCTCGCCGCGTTGTCGCTGTCATCGAGTTCGACCGTGACGGTGGACTTCTACAAGGGTTATCTGAAACGCAACGCGCCCGACAAGAATCTGAACGTTCTCATTCGCGTGCTGTGTCTGGTGTTCGTGGCGGTTTCCGCCGTGCTCGCGATTGTGGAAGTGGACGCCATAGTCAGTATGATGAGCCTCAGTTGGGGTGCCGTGGCGGGCTGTTTCATAGGACCGTACGTCTACGGTCTGTACTCCAAAAAATCCAACAAGGCGGGCGCATACGCCTCTATGATAACCTGCCTCGTGCTCACGTTCTCGCTGATAATCGGGCTGGGGTATTACACCCTGCAAGCCGCGGGCGGCGACCCGACATTCGGCGAAGCGTTCAAGGCGGGTATAGGAAGGTCGCCTTTCATAGGGGTCGTGACGATGGCGGCGAGTATGATAGTCACCCCCGTGTTCAGCCTTATATTCGATAGCAAGTGCCGCGTCAGCGAGGAACTTACGGCCGCGCTTTTCCCGTCCAAATTCCCCGCGGACGAATATGTCCGGGAGAACGTCCGCGGCTCCGACGGCGCGGCGGAAGCGGATATGTCGGAAAACTGAACCCCGTAAAACGTATAACACAGAAGCGCGGCCGATGTAGCCGCGCTTCTGCGTAAGGGGGGAGATTATTTCATCTTGCGTGGGTGCAAATGAATGTCTGTTGCCATAATCGCCTCGGTTGCGATTTCCGTCCCGCTTGCGGATTCGGTCCCGTGGAGCGGTGCGAAGCGCGGAGCGGCGGTTATTTTTCTTCGAGTACGAGGACTTCGAGGGGATTGATGTCCGTGCCGTCCTTGCTCATCTCGAAGTGAAGGTGATTGCCCGCGGTGCTTTCGGAGCCTCTGGTCGCAGCCATAGTGCCGAGCAGTTGACCTTTGGTGACTTCGTCGCCCTTTTCGACTTCGAGATTTTCCGCGAGAGAGTAGTAGCGGGTTTCGTAGCCTTCGTCGTGGCTCACCACAACATAGTAGCCGTTCAGGATATCGTAGCCCGTTTCGGAGACGGTACCGCGTTCTGCGGCGAACACCGAGAGGTCGTCGCCCGTGAAGTCAACGCCGAGGTGAACCTGATATTGTCCGAGGGTGGGATTCCACACCAACACGCTGTCGCTGTACTCCTGAGACACGGAACCGTTGACGGGAGAAGCGAAAGAGAGGGGCTCGACGACGGGTTCTTTGTCGTCGTCTTCGTCCTTGTCGTCGTCGGGGTCTTCGGGCTTGAGGACGTCGTCGCCGGGGTCTCCGTCGGGATTGACGACGACCGCTCCGTCGTCACCGCTGAAGTCGCCCGTTACGGCGAGGGCGATAATCGTTGCCACGCACGCTATGCACAGCACGATGAGAATGTAGAATACGTTACGTTTCAGAAATTCGCCGACTTTTCTTGCTGCGGCAGTCATTTTGCTCATAGGATACCTCCGTTTGCCCGAAGTATTGACAGGGCGGGGGAGGTTTATACGGTGCGACAAAAAGATTTTTTTGTGTTGTTATCCGCTAGGCACGTCCAATTGCGTATTGACTGGCCTCGCGCGCGGGACTTATAATCGTGATATGAGCGGTATAAACGGGTCTATTTACTCTTATATGAGGGACTACCGTGCCAAAAACAAGCGCACGGTCGCTTTCGTGAGAGGCAGAAAAAAGACTGCGTACGGCAGATTTTTCCGCAGGGTCGGTTGCGGGCGGTCTTGCCGCGCTCGGGGTGAAAAAGGGCGACGTCGTTATGATTGCCACACCCACCATTCAGCAGGGCGTCACGGCGTTTTATGCCGTTTCCCGTCTCGGGGCGATAGCCTCTATGATTCACCCGCTTATGGAAAGAGGGGAGTTCGACGAGGCGGTCAGAGAGCAACGCCCCAAAGTCGTGTTTCTCTCCGATATCAACTACAAAAAACTGGGCAAAGGGCTTAAAGACGTCAAAAAGGTGCTTTGTCCTTTTCTGATGGACGTTTTCGTCGGCCTGCCGGGGAACGCGGGGTTCACCCCTTGCGAAAGCGACGGCAGCGAGCCTGCAGTGTATATGCGTTCGGGCGGCACTTCCGGCGTCGCAAAAACCGTGGTGCTTTCCGCGGCGGCGGTCAATGCGCTTCCCGACAATCTTTTCAGGACGCTTCTCAACAACGATTTCGGCGAAAAAGACAGAATGCTGGTCGCACTTCCGATGTTCCACGGCTTCGGTTTGCTTGTGGGCATTCACGCGGCGATGAGCACGTCTATGGCGCCTGTGCTCGTTCCGGTTTTCAACGTGCGCAAGGTGATAAAAGCCATTGCCGCCAACGGGGTGACGACTATGATTGCCGTTCCGCGTATGATTGCCAAACTGCTTTCTTCGCGCGAATTCGCGGGTGAAAACGTCGTCGGGCTCAGGAACGTGTACGTCGGAGGCGACACCGTGGACGCCGAACTGGAAAACGCTTTCGACCGTCGTATGAAAGAAGCGGGCGCAAAGTGTTTTATGTCGCCGGGATACGGACTTACCGAGACGGGCAGCGTGTCCGTTCTGTCACCCGTCAAAGTGGGCGGCGCGGCGGTGGGAAAGCCGCTGGACGGAATGGAGTGCCGCATTGTGGACGAGGATTGCCGCGAAGTGCCGTTCGGCGACGTCGGCGAACTGTGGCTTGCGGGCAACCAACTTATGCTCGGATATCTGGACGACCCCGAGGGTACGGCTGAAGCCTTCGCTGAAGCGGACGGCAAAAAGTGGGTCAGAACGGGTGATTATTTCAGGTATCTGCCCGACGGCACTCTGTTCTTTATGGGCAGGAAAAAGAGACTTATAAAGATTTCGGGAATGAACGTCTATCCCGTGGAAATCGAACGCGTGGCGTCCGAACTGCCTTACGTGACCGCCTGCGCGGCGGCGGAAGTCCGCGACAACGACAAGCCTTACATAGCGCTTTTCGTGGAGGGGGACCTCACCGAGGAGCAGAAAAAGGAAATAAAGAAACACATAGTCTACAAACTTTCCCGCTGGCACGAGCCGAAATTCGTCATTTGTATGAAGGAACTTCCTCGCACCAACGTGGGCAAAACCGACTACAAGAGGTTGAACGATGGACTTGAAATCGGTGCGGAATAAGGTGCGCAAAATCGCGCCCGAAGTCACCGTGGAGGAATACCGCGGTTGCGTCAGGCTGACGGGGGAACTCGACAGTTGGGACAAGATTTACCGTTGCGGCGTCGCCGCAGTGACGAAGGGCTCTCTCGGCGTGCTCAACGACATACGCCTCAAAGGCTTTTCCGAGAAGGTCAAAACGCCGTCGCTCTCCGACAACGCGCTTGACGGCGCGCGTCCCGACGTGCTTGTAATAGGCGGAGGTATCACGGGGTGCGCGATAGCGCGCGAACTCAGTCGCCTCGACGTCTCCGTTCTGTTGGTGGAAAAGGCCAACGACGTGGGCACGGGTGCGTCCTGCCGCAACGACGGGTGCATACACCCCGGTATCGACCTGCACAAAGGACAGGCAAAACTGCATTACGTTCTCCGCGGCAACGAACTTTATCCCGAAATGTGCCGAGAACTCGGGTGCGATTTCGAGCGGTGGACTCAGATGTTTATGTTCAGCACGTGGTGGGAGCGTTTCATCATCGCGCCGCTGATGATTCTGAAAGGAAGACTGCTCGGAATCCCCAAGGTCGATTTCGTTTCCCGCAAAAAAATCCGCGATATCGAGCAAGCCCCGCCGTCCTGGTTCAAAGGCGCGGTGCGAATGGGCTCCGCGGGCGTGGTCTCGCCGTACAAAGTGACCATAGCCCTTGCCGACAACGCGGTTATGAACGGCGCGCAGATTTCCCTCAACACGATTGTGAAAGGTATGGAAGTCAAAGACGGCAAGGTCGTGTCCGTTTCCACCAACCGCGGCACGGTGTATCCCGGAATCGTGGTCAACGCCGCGGGTGCCTTCAGCGATATAATAGCGGATATGGCGGGGGACAGGACTTTCACCATTCCCCCGTAAAGGTACGGACCTCATTCTCGACAAGAAAAAGGCCTTCTACGCGTTATCGTCCTTTGCGCGCAGTTATTTCGCGCCTCTCCCCAAGGAGCAGCGGGAGCAGGGACACGAAGCGGTAGGGCATACCAAAGGCGGCGGCGTAATGCGCACCGTGGACGGCAACATTCTCGTGGGTCCCGACGCGCACGAACAGCCGTACAGAGAGGACAATTCCACGTCGCTCGAAAACGTGAACGCCATTATA
>USGA01000025.1 GCA_900554085.1 uncultured Clostridia bacterium
CCGAGGCTTTCGACGAGGTGAAGAAACTGGGGCTCAGGGTGAATTGCGACATTAAACAGCGCGGAATAGTGAAAGATGTGCTGGACCTCGCCAAGGAAAAGGGTATTGCCGACAAGGTCTATTTCACGGGAGCGGTCGCGCTCGAGGACAGCAAAGACGTCGACGCGGGGGAAGTGTGGTTCAATTCCTTCAATTTCCGCACCGTGGGCATAACCCCGGAATCCGCCGCACGCATCAAAGTTATGATAGACGCGGCGGGCAATCCGACTTTCAAGGGAATAAACATCTGCAAAGGACTTGCAACCGACGAATTTATGGCGGCGGCGAATAAAGCGGGGCTGAACGTGTCCGTCTACACCGTGGACAACCCGAGGGAACAGGAAAGAATACTTGCTCACAACCCCGGCAATATGACTACGAACCAACCCGTGACGGCGCGGGAGATTCTCGAGAAAACGAAAAGGGGCGAATGACGACGTTTTGCGTGCGGAATCCGCTCGGGGAGGATATATGGCAGTAAAGATTTCGGGATTTTACGACGAGGTCAGTTCCGACCTCAGGGTGCAACTCGAACTGATGAAGAAACTGGGGGAACGCTACATCTGTCCCCGCAACGTAAACGGCAAGAACATCGCCGAATATACCGCGGAAGAATTCGTCCGCGACGTCAAACCCGTTCTCGACGAATACGGCGCGTCGTTTTCTTCGATAGGCTCGCCGATAGGCAAAATCGGGCTTTACGACGACGAAGCCTACGAGAAACAATGCGGACAACTGCGCGAACTGGTCAAAATCGCCCGCATAATGAACTGCCGTTATATCCGTATGTTCAGTTTCCACGTCGACCCCAAGGGCGACTATGCGGAGTACAAGCCTGAAGTCATTCGCAAACTCAAGGGATTCCGCGATATAGCCGAAGAGGGCGGAGTGGTGCTGTTGCACGAGAACGAAAAGAAAATCTACGGCGACGTTCCGTCCCGTTGCCTCGAGATATACGAGGCGCTCGGCAACGACAATTTCCGTCTGGCTTTCGACGCCAGCAACTTCATTCAGTGCGGAGCGGTTCCCGCCGAAGCCTACGCGCTTCTCAAGGACTACTGCGTTTACTATCACGTCAAGGATTGTTCGCCCGAGGGCGTGGAAGTGCCTATCGGTATGGGCAACGGCGGCTATCGCGAAATGCTCGACGACCTCGTCAACAACAGGGGATACGACGGTTTCTTCACCCTCGAACCTCATACGGCCAAATACGCCCTGCTCAAGAACGCGTTCAACGTGCTGTTCCCGATTGCGGCGCTCATACCGCCGATTAAGAACTTCCACAAGGTTTTCCTGCGCATAGACAAGGCGTACGGAATAAAGCGTTTCGGGAAAGTCAGCCGCGAACAGGTGTTCGTGTGGCAGTACGAAGGGCTCAGGAAATTGCTCGCCGAAGCGGGAGCAAAGACGGAATAACCGATTTTCCGTCCGCTCCGCAGGGCGGACGACACCGTTTTATATTCAAGGGGAAATATGGGGCAAAACGGCAATACCATTTACCGCGAGGGTAAAATCATCGTCGAAAAGACCTTTTTCGAAAAGGTGTGTTACGACGCGGGCAACAATCTCATCACCGCACAGTTTGACGGGCGCGGCGGCGTGTCGAAATACGCCGTAATGAACAAGTTTTCCGTTTTCTCGGCGTTTTATTCGACCTACTCCGTCAACGGAAAACCGCTCGGCTGGGATATGGACAAACGTGTGGAAATGATAGGGCGCGCCCAACGCGTATTCTTTTCCGTGCCCGAAGCCGATTTCGCGGTTACGTATTTCCTTGACGGCACCACCAACGCGGTGTTCTGCGAAGTCGAAGTTTCGGCGCGCGAGCGGGTGGAGTTCCGCAACGTAATCAATTTCGGGATAAATTTCTCGTCGTATCTGGAGCAACTCCTCGCCAACAGGCTCAGCGTGAAGAATATCCGCAAAATCGTGGGCGGATTGATAAGGAACAGAAAACCGTCGCTGACCGTGCGTGACGGAGTGGGGTATATCCGCAACGACGTTATGGGTGATTTCTACCTCGACTTCGCCGTGGGCGAGGGCGCGGAGGTGCTGGAAAAGGAGCGCAATTTCTACAATCAGTTCGCGTTCGGAGGCACGGTCGACGCGGGGAGCAAAAAGAGTTTCAGGTACGTTATGAGCGCCGGCACACGCGGGGATTTCACGTTCTGCGACGTGGTGGAAGCCTTCGGGCGTTTCGACGTTTCGTATGCCGAATCGGAGGCGTACGTCGCGTCCTTTGCCTGTCCCGAAGGATTGGACGATTTCCACAGGAGTTTCTACAACTCTCTCGTCAACTGCTCTTTGTCCAACTACAAGGAACTGGGAGATTTCAAAGGTTTTCTTGCGGGGATAGTCTATCAGTTTCCCGCGCGCACCTATTACCGCGATTCCTACTGGACGGTTTTGTCTGTCCTTCCCGTAAAACCCGAACTGGTCCGCAATCAGATAATCACTCTTTGCAAGGGCGTGAACTACAAGACGGGCGAATGTCCGTCGGCGGTCAAGTTCAATTTCAGGAATTACTGGGGCAATCATTACGATTCGCCGAGTTTTCTCGCCATTATGATATACGACTACGTTGCCCACACGGGCGACCGCAGCGTGCTTGACGAAAAGGCGGGCGGCAAGACGGTGTTGCAGGCGGCAATACGCGTAATCGAACGTCTCAGGAAAGAAACGGACGAGACGGGCTTGCTGGTCAAGGGCGGGGATTACAACCGTCGCGACTGGTGCGACAACGTTTTCCGCGGCGGATACGTCACTTACGACGAAGGGTTATATGCCCGCGCCCTGTACGCGCTCGCCGCACTGTTCAAGGGGCGTGACGATTGCGTTTCGGCGGGGTACGCCGCGGAGTACGAAAAAGTGAAAGCCGCAATCAACGACCTGCTTTGGGACGAAGAGAAAGGGTGGTTCGTGAACTATCGCGAAAAAGATTTCACGGAGGACAACCTTTCGGTGGATACCGTAGTGGTGCCGCTTTTCGGACTGACCGACGATGCCCGCGCAAGACGTATGCTCGGCAATATGGAGAGATTGCTCGAGAGCCGTAACAACACGGAGCAGAAGGCGGGGGATTTCGGCGTGTTCTCGGTCTATCCGTTCTATAAGAATCTCGAGGACGTCGTGCAGAAATCGTCCGTTCCGTATTACTACCACAACGGCGGCGACTGGCCCTATCTCTCGGGAATGTACGCCTATGCGAAACTTATGTACGGTATGGACTACGAGTATCCTTTGACGAGGTGGTTCGAATACAACGCCGAACGCGGCAACTATACTCCGGTGGAGTTTTTCAGCCCCGTGCACCCCGACGGTTCGCTGTTGCAGGCGTGGAGTTCGACCGGCGCGTTCGTGCTCAAATATCCCGACGGAAAGTTCTTCACAAAGACGCTCGACTGAACGGCGGACGGCGCAAAACGACACAAAACCGGGTTTAAACGCTCGGAAACGCTTAATAAAACTGGTAAGGAGAAAACTATGGCAGCAGAGGTAGCAATCGACGCGGGTGTGCCGATTGTCGAGAAAAAGTACCTGAAGGCGAAGGATTACATCACCTTCTCGATGGCGCGGTTTGCCACCGCCGCCATCTCGGGACTGGTGCAGGGTTATCTGCTCATCTTCTATACTTCCGTTCTCGGCATAGACCCTCTAAAGGTCGGAACGATGTTCCTCATCGCAAAAATCTGGGACGGAATCAACGACCCGATTATGGGCGTTATCGTCGATAAGACGCGCAGCAAGATGGGCAAAATGCGACCGTATCTGTTATACGGCGCCGTGCCTTTCGGTCTGGTGATTATCGCGATGTTTCTACCGCTCGGAGGCGTGTTGTCGTCGGTGGGTAAGGTGGCGTTTATGTATGCGTCTTATCTGCTTTACGATTTCCTCAGCACCCTGGTGGGCGTGCCTCTCGACGGTCTTCCCGCCGTGGCTTCCCCCAACCCCGAGGAACGCGCGAAGATAATTTCCGTCAGCCGTATAGTCGGCTCCATAGGCGAGCAGTCCGGTCTCGTGCTTTACTCTCTGTTCATCATCTTTATGCCGATGAAAGACACTTTCCTTATGATGGGGCTCGTCATCGGTATCGCAGCGCCCGTGTTTATGATACTGGGCGGTCTGAACGTCAAGGAGCGCATAAAGCCGACGGGCGAGAACGTGCATATTCTGGACGGGTTCAAGTATATGTTCCAGAACAAGCAGTTCCTGGTGCTGATACTGGGGTTGCTGCTGACGTTCTTCCGCAATCTCGTCTCGGCAATGCAGATTTATATGGTGACGTACATATACGGGGACGGCTCGCTGAATATCGCGTTCGCCTTGCCCGGAGCCATTGCGTCGATGATAGGTATGTTGTTCGCGCCGTGGCTCAAAAAGAGAATGGACGCCAAAAAACTTTTCATTCTGTCCACAATCGTGCACTCCGTTATGCTGGTCATCGTCTACCTCATCGGATATCAGGTGCACTGGATTGTGACGGCGGCGGTTATGTTCTTCGCTATGTTGCCCGTCGGTATAATCAACGTTGCGCCTCACCTTATGGTCATCGACACTCTCGATTACTGGGAGGACAAGACGGGCAGGCGTCAGGAGGGTATCGCTTTCGCAATCGTGTCGCTGAGAAGCAAGGTTTCCAGCGCGTTCAAGGATTACTTCATCGCGTTCCTGCTTGCGACGTTCCTTTTCGCGACCCCGCTCACCAGCGCGGTCAACGACCACAGCCCCTGGCAGTTGCAGACTACGCTCGACGGTCTGTTTATGATGTTCACCGTCATTCCCGCGGTGCTCAACCTCGTATGCATAGTGCCGTTCCTGTTCTACACGCTCTCCGGTAAGCGTATGGCGGAAATCAACGCCCGTCTCGCATTCAAGCGTATGATGGAAGACGGCGGCGTAAATGCGGAAGAAAGCGGCGAAGGCAAGACAGTGGGCTGGCTCAGCCTCGAAGACCTCGTGCGCGACTCCGCAGACGCCAAAAACCCCGACGCCGCGTTCGGCGTGGTCGGAAGAATGTCCCTCGACAACCTCGTCGCCTGTCCCGTCGTATGCGCGACGGAAGAGACCGAAATCAAGGTTTCCGAAGAAAACGCGCCCTGCGACGAAGAGATTTTCGTGCTCGAAGGTTGCGAGCCCACCACCGAGGAAGAAAAAATCTCGCTTGCCGAAAAGCAAGCCGTAGACGAATACGAAAAGGGAGGTGACCTGTGATGAAAAAGAAGATAGTCGTTGCAGTGTTGCTGCTTGCGCTTGCGCTTCTCGCGCTCGTGGGGTGCAGTCAGACCGCCGAAGAATTCTACAGGGACCTCGACAAATCGATTGTCGAAACGGCGGTAAAATTCGACGAAGCCTACGGGGTGCTTTCGGGTCTTACCACCTACCGCTACACCACCGAGGTCTACCTCGAGAGAATGAGCAATTACGACGCGGTGAACAAAAAATTCCCCGACGAAAAAGAATGGTACAAACCGTCTTTCGGATACGAATTCGTGCGCGACGGGGACGCGGAGTACGTCAAAATGACTTACGAAAGCACCGTATACGAATTCTGGTACGACGGCGGGGTCTTGTCCCAGACCAAGGTCGACGGCGTGGTCGTCTCCGAAATTCCCGCGGACAAGAGAGAGGGATACGACCTTTTCCGTGAATATTTCTTTGCCGACGACTCGGAATATAATCTGGCGTTCGACATCGTCAACCGTTACGACGATATCGAGAGCAACGCGAGGGCGGACTCTGTTGCCGCCGCACGCGCGGAGACCATTCTCGGCAAGGACGTCGTCAACTATCTCACCTACGACATCACTCTCAACGGCGGAGTGGCGGAAGGCTGGAGAACGTTGTCCACCGACGAAAAAGTGACCGCAGTCACCGGATTCGACGAGGACCTCAAAATCTCCTGGTCGGAAGTCGAAACCCTTGCCATAGGCAATATGTGTATCAACCTGCAGAAAGGCAGCATAACGATGATAGAAATGTACAACGAAATCATCGGCGCCTATCATAAGAGCGAGGAGCAGGCGTGGGATAACCTCGTCGCCGACAAATGGTACGGCGACAGAATCGAAGCGGACAAACTCATTCTTTCCTTCGAGTATCCCTCCAAGAAGGTGACCGTCACCGTTCCCGCAAAATAGCACGGAGCAAGGCAAACGGAAACCCCGCCTCGGAGCGGGGTTTTCTTTTGACTTCGGGCGTCGTCGCACTATTGATTTTAACGCTCCGATATGGTATGATATTTTAAATATTATAAATAAAGGAATTTTCGCAGATGCTCGCGTGTGTCAGAAGTTACGCCCTGGAGGGATTGGACGGGTACGCCGTCGACGTCGAAGTCGACGTCAACAACGGTCTGCCTTCCGTAGAAACGGTGGGATTGGCTTCCACCGCCACCAAGGAATCCAAGGAACGCGTCCGCGCGGCAATCAGGAACAGCGGTTTCCCGTATCCAATGAAACGGATAACCGTCAATCTCGCTCCCGCCGACACCCGAAAAGAGGGCGCGGCTCTCGATTTGCCCATAGCGGTGGGATTGCTTGTATGCGCCGAAGCGGTGAGGGGAACGCGGTACAAGGAGTTCGCAATGGTGGGCGAACTCGCACTGAACGGTGAAATACGCCCCGTCAGCGGAATAATGCCGTTGCTCATTTCCGCTATGCAGAACGGCGTGAAAAAGTTTATCGTCCCCGCCGCCAACGCCAAAGAGGCGGGATATATAGACGGAATCGAGGTGTACGCGCTGTCGTCTCTCCGCGAGACGGCGGATTTTCTGAACGGAGAGGAACGTTTGCCCGTGCCGCGCACGGAGTATTCCGCCGCGTCGGCGGCTTCCCGTTACGGAATAGACCTTGCCGATGTGAAAGGGCAGGCGGCGGCGAAACGTGCGATTGAAATCGCCGTTGCGGGAGGGCACAACGTCCTAATGTGCGGCGCGCCCGGCGCAGGCAAGACTATGCTGGCGAAGTGCGTGCCCACAATAATGCCGGATATGACTTTTTCGGAAGCCGTGGAGGTGACAAAGATACATTCCGTCGCGGGAGTTCTGGACCCGACGGTCGGGATTGTGTGCACCAGACCGTTCAGGACTCCGCACCATACGGCGACCGTTCCCGCGCTCGTGGGCGGCGGAAGCAAGGTGCGTCCGGGCGAAGTCAGTCTTGCGCACAACGGGGTGCTTTTCCTCGACGAAATGCCCGAATACAGCCGTCACGCGCTCGAGACGTTGCGTCAACCCCTCGAGGATAAAAGGGTCACGGTTGCCCGTGCCGCGCGCTCGGTGGAGTATCCCGCCAACTTTATGCTTGTCGCCAGTATGAACCCCTGTCCGTGCGGGAATTACGGCTCGCGCACTCAGCCGTGCCGCTGCTCCGCGGCGCAGATTCACGCCTATACCGCAAAACTCAGCGGACCGTTGCTCGACAGAATAGACCTTTATATCGAAGTGGACGGCGTGGAGTACGCCGAATTGCGCGGAAGCGGTGCGGGCGAGACGTCGGCTGCGGTCAAGGAAAGGGTGGAAAAGGCGCGGGCAATACAGCGCGAACGTTTCGAGGGAAAAGGTTTTTCCACCAACTCGCAGATGAGCGCGCGCGATATCACGCGCTACTGCGCGCTCGACGGCGACGGGGAACGTCTTTTGCAAAAAGCCTTCGACAAAATGGGCTTGACGGCACGCGGTGCCACGCGTATACTCAAAGTCGCTCGCACCGTCGCAGACCTCGGCGGCAGCGACAATATATTGGCGACTCATCTTGCGGAAGCCATACGCTACCGCAGTATGGAAAGGAACAGTATCCGATGAACGGACGCGACCGCAACACGGCGGTGATACTCGCGCTCCAGCACACCGACCGCATTTCGCAGAAGAAGAGAGAGGGACTGCTCGGGCTTGTGCCCGAACCGTCCGCTTTGCTTTCGAGGGAGTTTGAGCGAGAGGTCAGGAATATTACGGGCGAGGCGGCGGAAGAG